>JAIBAP010000037.1 GCA_019695115.1 Caldilineales bacterium
GTTATTGGTTATTCGCTTCCTCTCAATAACCAATAACCAATAACCACAAAAAAAGAGCCGCAGTCAACGGTTGACCGGGCTCTTGACTCTGTCTTGGGGCCTGAGAGATTGGGCGAGAACCGTTGCAGCGGACTCTGCTTTCCCCCTTCGGCGCCGGCCTTCGCAATCGAAGCGGCTCTCCAGAGTGCTGTCGGCGGGCGATCCTTTTGCCTGAGAGTTTGGGGACCTCCGCCCAGGGAGGCCCCTTGCACCTTCGGCGACCCACCACTTCGTGGATCCTCTCTCGCACGCTTCGATCAGCAACTATGCGCTTGTTTGGTTGTGGTCGTGTGGCGAGATCGGTTGGCAAACGTCAACCTTCATGCCACACCAGGCAAGTATATCACCGAGCGGTGGCGTCCGTCAACCCACGCTCGGCCAAAACGGCCATGAGCGCCGCCTGCACCTCCTGGGGCGAACGATCGCCATCGATCTCGGCCAGCAGCCCTTTGGCATAATAATAGCCCACCAGCGGCGAGGTCTGCTTGTAGTACACGTACAGGCGATTATGAACCGTATCCGGGTAGTCGTCGGCGCGTTGCAGCAGTTCGGCGCCATCCAGATCACAACGTCCTGCCACCTGCGGTGGGTCGAACTCGATATGATACACGGCGTTGCAGAGCGGGCACAGACGGCGCCCGGTGATGCGACGCATCACCACGCCGTCGTCCACCGCCAGCAGCGGGGCCAGGTCCAGGCCGCCGACCGCCTCCAGCAGCCGATCCAGCGCCGTCGCCTGCGCCAGCGTGCGCGGGAAACCATCGAGGATGACGCCGGCCGCCGCGTCCGGCTCGGCCAGGCGCGCCTCGACCATGCGGATGGTCACCTCATCGGGCACCAGGTCGCCCTGGTCGATAAAGGTTTTCGCCAGCCGGCCCAATTCGGTCTGGTTCTTGATGTGGTGGCGAAAGAGATCGCCGGTAGAAACCTGGGGGATGCCCAACACCCCGGCCAGCGAACGGGCCTGAGTTCCCTTCCCCGAACCAGGCGGCCCCAAAAACACAAGGAAGGTGCGAGAGTTGGCATTGGCAGTCATAACCACGGCCTCGTGAGTAGATGACGTAGGAACGGCCTGCGGAGTCAGACGTCTCGCAGGCCGCCAGTGGGAGCAGAGATTACATTGACCTGACTTTAGCACGGCTTGCCGCGAAGGTCAAGGTTGGAGTAGACTTATGCGCGGTTACGGACTCTCAACCCCGATTCGGACGCTCCGCCATGCAACTTCTCCTCGCCATCATCCACGACGAAGACGCCGACCCGCTCGGCAAGCGCCTCAACGCCCTGGGTTTTCGCATCACCCGCTTTCAGACCGTGGGCGGCTTCCTCAGCGCGGCCAACGCCACCGTCGTCATGGCAGTACATGACGACGAGATCGAGCAGGTGCTGGCCGTCATCCGCTCCGTCTGTCGCACCCGCCACACCATCATCAGCCCCATCCCCTGGGCGGTCGAGCCGGGCCAGGCGCCGTTTGCCGCGCCGGCCGCCCCGTTGGAAGCCGAAGTGGGCGGGGCCACCGTTTTTTGTCTGCCGGTGCAAGGATTCCACCGTCTCCCCGGCGCCCTCTCCCCATCTCCCGAACCCTCCCCCCGACCAAGAGGCAGTACGATGAACCTTGTCCTCGCCATCGTCCACAACGACGACGCCGCCGCCATCGCCAACGCCCTTCTGGCCGCCGACCACCGCCTGACGCGCATCAACACCGCCGGCGGCTTCCTGCGCCGTGGCAATGTCACCCTCCTCATCGGCGTCGAAGCCGACAAGACCGAGCAAGTGCTGGCGATCATATCGGCCCACGCCCGCGCCCGCGGCGCCACGGCCGAAGAAAGCGCCAGCCAGGGAGCCACGGTCTTTGTCCTTGAGGCGGCGCGCTTCCTGCAAATCTGAATGGAATCCTCACCCGATCCTGCCCCCAACCCGGCCGGCCCGTCTCAGCCTGAGTTGCCGGCCACGCTGCCCCTGCTGCCGTTGCGGGGAGTGGTGTTCTATCCCCTGATGTGGCTGCCGATCACCGTCGGCCAGCCCCGCTCGCGGCGCATCCTCGAAGACCTGAGCACCCGCCGGCAACGCTTCCTGGCGCTCTCGGCCAGCATCGACCCCAGCCAGGAGGAACCCGGCCCCGACGGCATCCATGTCATCGGCGTCATCGCCCGCATCGAGCGGCTGATGCGCCAGCCCGATGGCAACCTGCGCGTCATCCTCCAGGGCGTCGAGCGCATGCACATCGACCGCTTCGTTGCGGTCGAACCCTATCTCCAGGTTGCGTTCACGCCCCTGCCCGACCAGATTGCCGGCGACGCCGCCGAACAGGCCCTGGGGCGGGCGGCGCAGGACCTTTTCGCCAGCCTGGTGGCCCACTCGCCGCAGCTGCCCAACCAGCTCGATTCGGCCGTGCGCAATGTGGCCGATGCCCGCCAGCTCGTCTACCTCATTGCCGCCAGCAGCAACCTGCAGCTGAACGACGCCCAGCAGTTGCTCGAGGCCGACCCGCTGGCCGAGAAGCTCAAGCTGCTGAACACCATCCTGCGGGGCGAGGTGGAGGCGCGCGAGATCGCCCAGAAAATCCAGCAAGACGCTCAGGGCGAGATGCAGAAGGTGCAGCGCGAGTTCTATCTGCGCAAGCAGATGGAGGCGATCCAAAAGGAACTGGGCGAACAAGACCCCCAGGCAGCCGAGATTGCCGAGATGGAGGAGCGGATCGCCGCCGCCCGGATGAGCGCCGAGGCGGAAAAAGAAGCGCGGCGCGAGATGGAGAGGATGCGGCGGATGCCCGTCCAGGCCGCCGAATACTCGCTGATCAAGACCTATCTCGATTGGCTGGTGACGTTGCCGTGGCAGGCGCAGACCGATGACAATCTCGATGTCGGCCACGCCCGCCAGGTGCTGGATGAAGACCATTACGGGTTGGACGACATCAAGGACCGCATCGTCGAGTTCCTGGCCGTGCGCAAACTGCGCCAGGAGCGCAAGCAGGAGCGCGAGGCGGAGGCGGTGGTCGATCTCATCCGCCGCGAGCGCGAGGGGGTTATCCTCTGTTTCGTGGGACCGCCCGGCGTCGGCAAGACCAGCCTGGGCCTGAGCATCGCCCGCGCCCTCAACCGCAAATTCGTCCGCCTGGCCCTCGGCGGCATCCGCGACGAAGCCGAGATCCGGGGCTTCCGGCGCACGTATGTCGGCTCGATGCCTGGCCGGGTGATCCAGTCGCTGCGCCGGGTGGAAGCGCGCAACCCCGTCTTCATGCTGGATGAGGTGGACAAACTGGGCCGGGATTTTCGCGGCGACCCTGCCAGCGCCCTGCTCGAAGTCCTCGACCCCGAACAGAACCGCGAGTTCCGCGACCACTATCTGGATGTGCCCTTCGATCTCTCGCAGGTGTTCTTCATCACCACGGCCAATTGGCTCGACCCCATCCCTGGCCCCTTGCGCGACCGCATGGAGATCATCCAGCTTTCCAGCTACACCGATTTCGAGAAGGTGCAGATCGCCCTACGGCATCTCGTGCCCCGCCAAGTGCGCGAAAACGGTCTGCGCGACGAGGAGATCGGTTTCGACGACCAGGCGCTGCTCAAGATCATCCACGAGTACACGCAGGAAGCAGGCGTGCGCAATTTCGAGCGACAGATCGGCGCCGCCTGCCGCAAGGTGGCGACCAAGGTGGCTGCGGGCGCCAATGGCCGGGTGCAGGTCACAGCCGCGACCGTGGGCGACTGGTTGGGCAAGGCCAAGGTGGTGGACGAGCAACACGAGCGCGTCGAGACGCCCGGCATCGCCACCGGCCTGGCCTGGACGCCGGTGGGCGGGCAGGTGCTGTATGTCGAGGCCACAGCCATGCCCGGCAAGGGGCGGCTGACGCTGACCGGGCAGCTGGGCAATGTGATGAAAGAGTCGGCGATGGCGGCGGTCAGCCTGGTGCGCAGCGCCGCCAGCCGCTACGGTGTGCCCGTGAAATGGTTCGAGGAGCACGACCTGCACATCCATGTCCCCTCCGGCGCCCAGCCCAAGGATGGCCCCTCGGCCGGCATCGCCATCGCCAGCGCCATCCTCTCATTGGTCACGGGCCGCCCGCTGGCCGAAGACCTGGCCATGACAGGCGAGATCACGCTGCGCGGCCGGGTCACGCGCATCGGCGGCGTGCGCGAGAAGGTTCTGGCCGCACACCGGCACGGGCTGCGCATCGTCATCCTGCCGGAAGGCAATCAGAACGACGCCGACGAAGTGCCCGCCGAGGTGCGCCAGACGCTGACCATGCACTTCGTCCGCACCATCGATGACGCCTGGGCGCTGGCCCTCTGCCCGCAGGTGGTGCAGCTGCCGCCGCCCGGCCTGGAGGCCGGCCCCAACGGCGACGGCCCCGCCCCAGATTTCATCACGCCCGAAGCGGAGGAGGAGGGGTAGGGGGGGTGCCGGGTGCCGGGTGCTGGTGGACCACCGTGCTAACCAAGCGGTGACACGACGAGTATCTGCGGTTGTGCTCTGACCCGGCCCCCGGCACCACGGAACACGGAACACGCACCACGCACCCCCATCAATGATTCGAGAAATATAAAATCCCCATCGCCGCCAAACCCCAGGCAATGGCGGCAAGAAAGAGCGGCTTATCCTGAAAAAGTAGCTCATCCGGCGCACCTCCCAACTTACGCACGTGGATGAGATAGAGATAGCGAAACAGAAAATAGACCACAAGGGGGATGGTCAGCATCATCAAGTGGTTTTCTGGTAAATTCGTGGCCGAAAAGGTGTAGAACGAATAGCAGATCACGGTTGCCGCCGTGACGATGCTGATCAGATGGTCGAGAAAGACGACGGTGTATTCATCCAGGATGGCGCGGTGATTCCCCGCCTCGGCCTCGAGCGAGGTCAGTTCGTGGCGACGCTTGCCCAGGGCGATCAGCAGGGCCACGAAGGTGATGCAGACATAGAGCCACGGCGAGAAGCGTTCGACCTCGACCACCACCGCGCCGGCCGCCACCCGCAGGACGAAACCCGTTGCCACCACCAGCGCATCGATGATGACCATGTGTTTGAGCTTGAACGAGTAGGCCAGGTTGAGGAGGAAGTAGCCGGCCAGGATGAGACCCAGCCAGACATCGACCACGAAAGCCGGCAACAGCGAGATGACCAGCAGCACGACCAGCGCCGCCACGGCCAGGCCCGGCTTGAGCGCGCCCGAAGCCAGCGGCCGGCGACGTTTGTCGGGGTGCGCCCGATCCGCCTCCATGTCCACCAGATCGTTGAGCAAGTAGACGGCGCTTGAGACCAGGCAGAACAGGAAGAAAGCAGCCAGGGTGCGCAGAAGCGGCTGGGGCTGCGCGAATTTGACGTCGAAGACGAGCGCGGCAAAGACAACGAGGTTCTTCGTCCATTGGCGAAGTCGCATCGTCTTCAGCAAAGCGCGGGGGGTGCTCATGGGCATTGGGGAGGGTGGCAGGGGTTCAGCGTTCACCCCGGCGGATTTGGCGACAAGTAGGGTAGAATAGGCGATGTTAACGGAGGAGCCAGCGATCACCCAAACCCGCGGCGACGCTGCAACGCCCCCCGCCCAGACTCCTCCCCTCCACCATCCCCCGCCTCACGCCCCCCCCCACGCAACACGAAACACGCAACACGAAACCCACCCTATGCCCAAAATCCGCCTCGACCAACTCCTTGTCAGCCGCGGCCTGGCCGAAAGCCGAGAGCAGGCGCAACGCCTGATCCTGGCCGGGGCCGTGCTGGTGGGTGATGCGCCTGCGACCAAGCCCGGCCAGCCGACCGACGCCGAGGCCGAACTGCGTCTGCGCCAGACGCTGCGCTATGTCAGCCGGGGCGGTGAGAAGCTGGAGGCGGCGCTGGACGGATTCGGCATCGACGTCGAGGGCCGCGTCTGCGCCGATGTGGGCGCCTCGACCGGGGGCTTCACCGACGCCCTGCTTCAGCGCGGCGCAGCGCGGGTCTATGCCATCGATGTCGGCTATGGGCAGTTGCACTGGAAACTGCAAAGCGACCCACGCGTGATCGTCCTGGACCGCACCAACGCCCGCCACCTGGCTAGCCTGCCCGAACCGGTGGCGCTGGCAACGGTGGATGCCTCGTTCATCTCGCTGCGACAGCTGCTGCCGGTTGTCAGGGGCTGGCTGGAGCCGGGGGGAGAGATCATCGCCCTGGTCAAGCCGCAGTTCGAGGTCGGACGGGAGCAAGTTGGCAAGGGCGGGGTCGTGCGCGACCCCAAACTCCATCGCCAGGTGATCGCCGATCTCCTCACCTGGGCCGAAGCCGAAGCCCTCGCCCCCCAGGGCGTGCTCCCCTCCCCGCTGCTCGGCCCCAAAGGCAACCGCGAGTTTCTGCTGTGGCTGCGGCCATCGAAGCCGTCTTCAGGCTCTCCACAATCAGACCCTAAAGGTCTTGAAGACCTCTAGGGTCTCACGAATCAGACCCTAAAGGTCTTGGAGACCTTTAGGGTCTCATGGGTTCGGATCAGGAAGCAGCGCGGATGCCGTAGCGGACTTCGCGGTCGGCGACCACGCGCAGGATGGTGTCGGCCGAGCGCCAGGGCATGTGCCCGTGCAGGTCGTTGGGCGAGGCCGGCTGGTTGCCGTTCATCAAGAAGATGCGGAACACGGCTGCCGCCACAGGCAGGCCCTCGTGGATGAAGCCCGGCTCGTGGACGCAGCGGCTGCGCAGACACATTTGCAAGGCATCGGCGCGCGTCACTTCGGCAGTGCGCGGGTCGATCCAGTCGACTTCCTCGACGGCCATCGGGTTGGGGAAGCGCCGGCGGCAGTCCTCGCACAGCTGCTCGTAGAGAAACAAGCGGTAGTTACGGTCGTTGGCCCGCCACCAGTCCCAGTCGATGTGGAAAGGGGTGTCAACAGTAGGTCGTTTCCAGGACATCGTTCGCTCCTTACAGGCTCCAGAAACCGCTGCCCGTGTCGGTGGCGCCGGGAAGCTGGGACAAGGCGGCAAAGATCGGGCCGGGGGGCAGGCGCATGGCCACATTGACGGCGCTGTAAAGGGTCTTCACGTGCGCCGTGCCTTGCGGGCTGAGTTTGGCCAGTTCCGGCATGATCTCTTCGACCACCTGCCTGATCGTAGGCTGGCGCTGGGCAAACGCGCCGCGGAAAGCCTCGATCTCGGCGGAATCGGGGACGACCATGGCCAGATGGTCGTCGTAATCACAGGCCAGCTGATGCTGATTCAATTCGAAGGTCAGGCGGCCATTGAGGACGCGCGCCGTGCGCACCCAGGCGCGCTTGGCCCGCTGCGGGCGGAAGTCGATCACAACTTCGCCGGGGTTGTTGGTGCGTTCGAGCGTGATGCGGGCGCCGACCGGGAGCTTGTGCTGGGCGTACCAGGCCCCTAGCCCGGCCACATAACGCCCCGACGACGACACCCAGCCCTGGATGCGCCCGCCCCAGCGCCCGTCGATCAAGGTCACTTCGGTGGCCTGGCCCGAGCCGTGCGGCAGCAGGCGCCGGGTGGAGGCCGACAGGGGGAGCGTGCCCGAGATCAGGTGAGGATAGAGGACATGGAAGGAGACCGAGGGCGCCTCGGCCGGGGTCTCGTCGCCCAGGCCGCCCTCGCTCCATTCGTCGTTCAGCTCCCACTCGATCTTTACCATCTCGACATCGAGCGAGGAACGCTGGTAGGAGACGGGGCGAACACGGAGCGCCGGCGGCGTTTCGAGGGCGGCGGCCGGCATCATCCGGCGCAGATACCAGGCCCGGCGCTCACCTGACCCCACTTCGACGAAGCGGTCGTCGCCATAAAGGGCAGTTTCGAGCGAGAAGATGCGCACCGATTCGGCGCTGCCGGCGTCGAGATCGATG
This sequence comes from Caldilineales bacterium, assembly GCA_019695115.1. Taxonomy (GTDB): domain Bacteria; phylum Chloroflexota; class Anaerolineae; order J102; family J102; genus SSF26. Next base: position 7,842 of record JAIBAP010000037.1, read on the forward strand.
GCGTCGAGCAGGGCCGCCGTGCTCACCGGCTTGTTGTTCATTTCGATGGCGGCTTCGGCGATGTTCAGGTGCCCCAGGTTGACCTGCACCATCTGTTCGGCCGTCAGCCACGACGCCCCGGCACGGACGAACAGGCTGGGGTTGCCCTGTAGGTGTTTCTCGATCCGGGCGCTGACGGCGTCGCTCACAAGGTCGAAGATCTCGTCGGGTGTGAGCACGTCCTCATCGCTGAATTTGACCTCCTGGCCATTGCGATTGAGGGGATGGGGGGTGCGCAGCCGGGCGGCGAACATGCGCTCGCTCGCTTCGCCCTCGAAACGCACGTTGATGACGTCGAAGGGGCCGTGTTCGGGATTCTGGCCGGATCGCACCGCCAGCACTTTCGCCAGGCGGAACTCGAAGGCAGGAAAAACCACCATATCGTCGGCGCGATAGGTGTCGTAGGGATCAAAGATCAGGCCGCGCGTCAGCTCGGTGCGGATGCGGCTTTCTTCTTGCTGGCAACGGCGGCGGATGATGGCCCTCGCCAGCTGGCTCAGACTTTGCGGTTCGGTGGCGTCGGCCAGGGTTTCATAAAGAAACTCGTGGTCGGCGTTATCCACCTTATAGTCGTCTCGCCAGTAGGCGAGATTTTGGGTTTTGCGTTGAATCACGCGGATTTCCTCCTGGACATGAGAGTGTACATCACAATGGGCGGTCTGCGCAAAGACGCGGGGTTTCAGGGTGTGTGGGTCAGGGTGGGCGCAGGCTCGGCGGTCGGCTTCAGGGTGGCCAGGTAGGCATCGCCCCAGCGCGGCCGGGGCAGGCAGCCCTGGGCAGGCTGCGACGCGCTTGCGATCGGCGGGGCATCGAAAAGCCCCTCGATGAGCTGAAGGGCGGTATTGCCTTTGGCGGTGGAGACGGCTGCACCCGATGCCAGCGGAACCGGTTCCAGGGCCGTGTAGTCGATCACGCGGGCATGGACGCTGGCCATGTCCATGTCATTGGCCAGCGCGGCGAGGCGGATGAGGTCGGTCAGGCCCAGGTTGGTCTTGAAGTAGTTGCGGAAAATGCTCCACAATTTGGGAACCTGGGTGAGAAGGCCGGCATTAACGAATTGCTGCCGGGCGTTGGCCAGGAAGATCTGCTGACGCCGGGCGCGGTCCCAGTCGGCGGAGTTGTAACGATAGGTGACGAATTTGAGGGCGGTCTCGCCATCGAGATGGTTGGGGCCAGATGGCAAATAGAGGACGAAGAACGGCAGCCCGCCCACATCGAAGCCGCCTGGCGAGCCTTCGGTAGGCGACAGCTCCCAGACTTCGCAGTCCAGATCCACATCCATCCCACCCAACGTATCGACGATCTCGACGAAACCCTGGCGATGGAGCCGGGCGAAATGGTCGATGCGGATGCCGAAGTTCTGTTGGAAGACCTCTTTCAGTAAACCGAATCCCCCTTGCGGGTGGTTGAGCGTGCGCTCGCCCAAAAAGTCCACCTGGTTGATGCGCTGGTAGTTGGCGCCGTAGTCGCTGACGAAGCCGGGGATATACAGCCAGTAATCGCGTGGGAAGGAGAGGATGCCGACGCGCTTGTGGGCGCGATCTACGGCGACGAGCAGCATGGTGTCGGTGCGCCAGGCATTTTCGCCAGGGCGCAGGTCGCTGCCCAACAGCAGGATGTTATCGGTGTCCTCTAGGGCGATGGAGGGAGGGGCCTGGGTGGGGATACAGGTGATGAATGGCTTGCAGCCCTCGGGCGAGAGGGAAAGGTAGATGGGGTTGGGGCCGGGGGTGGGAGTGGCAAAAGCCGTGGGCGTGGGCGCGGGGGTGTCGGTGGGGGTGGCGGTGGGAGCGCGGGTGGGCGTGGGAGTGATGGTGGGGGTGGGAGAGGGGGCAGGGGTGTCGGTAGAGGTTGGTGTGCCGGTCTGGGTCGGTGAGGCGGCCGGCGTAGTCGTTTCGGGCGTGGCCGGGACGGCGCGGTTGCAGGCAGCCAGGAGCAAGATCAGAAGCAGGCAGATCAGAAGTCGACGAAGGGTCATGTTGTCAGGATCTACAGTTGGCGGGTTTGATCGGATTTTCGAGCACGCTGGGCTGGTCGAAGAGGGTGTTGATGCCCTCGTTGATTTTGCCCATCTGGGGCAAGAGCACCTGGGCGCCCTCGGGTGTCGTCCAGCTATCGGTCTCCTGGAAGCCGATGATGAAGCCGTGGGCGTCTTTCGGCTCGACCTGCACGCCCACACGGGCCAGGGCGATGATGTCGGTCAGCCCCAGGTCGGTCTCGATCGAATCATGGAGGGCGCCATAGAGGGCAGGGACGCGCGGGAGGATGTTGACCTCGCGGGCACGGTTGCGAATGGCGATGAGCATCCGTTGCTGACGGCGGGCGCGGTCGACGTCGCTGGTAGATTTGCGCTCGCGCACGTAGCGCAGGGCGAAGACGCCGTCCATGTGGTACTCGCCCGGCTGCAGGGTCTGATAGACGAGTTCTTTGCTGCCTGGCTCGCGCGGGAAGTTGCCGGGGATGGGGCAATCGACCACGACATCGATGCCGCCGAGGGCGTCGATGACGTCCTGGAAGCTGTTGAAATCGATTTTGACACTGTAGTCGACGCGCAGACCGAAATTCTGGGCAAGGGTGTCCTTCAGCAGCCCAATGCCCCCCTGCTTGAACTTGCGGGCCTCGCCCCAGAAGGTAGCGGTGTTGATGCGGTTCTCGCCGACGCCGGGGATAGCCACCCACAGGTCGCGGGGGAAGGAGATGACGCCGACTTCGCGGGTGGCGAAATCGACGGCGACGAACATGAGCACATCCGAGCGCCAGGGGCCGACCTCGTCGCGCTCGTCCGAACCGACGACGAGGATGTTGAGGGTGTTATCCAGCCGGCGGCGGCCCAACGCCTGAGCGGTGGCGATGGCGGGGGCGTCAGGCGTGGGTTGGGTGGTGGCTTCGGCCAGGGGCAGGGGGGTGGAGGTGGGGGTGAGGACGGCGGTGGGAGTGAGGGGCAGGGTGGGGCTGAGGACGACGGTGGGAGTGAGGGGCAGGGTGGGGGTGGGGCTGAGGGTGGGGCTGGGGGTGGCGGTGAGGGCCGGGATCTTGATGACGATGGGGGTGCGGACGGGGGTGGGGGTCGGCGGCGGCGCGGCGGTCTCGATGGGGGCAAGGGTAGGCGAGGCCGTGGCCTCCACCAGGGGGGCCGGGGTGATGCCAGGGATGGAGATGGGAGCCGTGGCTGGGGTGACGGTGATGGGAGGGCCGAATAGTATCCCAGAGGGGTTGCTGCACGAGATCAGGAGCAGCACGAGCAAGGCCAACGGAAGTAAACGAGGTAGCAGACGCATGGCAGACGGATCAGGAGTGGCTGGGGGGATCGCTGGCGGGGGCGGGTTCAATGCTCAAGCAGCGGAAGATGGCGGGGACGACGCCGGTCAAGTCGTTGACATCGCCAAAATGGGCGGCGCAGGGGCCGTGCACGATGAGCGGAACCGGGTTGTAAGTATGGCCCTTGGTGTCGGGGTCTTCCAAATTGCCGTGGTCCGAAGTGATCAGCAGGGTCGCGGCAGGGTCGATGGCCTCTAGCACGCCCAGGAGCATGGCATCGATGCGGGCCAGGGTCTCGGCGGGCGTCCAGGGGATGCGGCGGTGCCCCGCCAGATCGGTGACGAAGGTCTCATAGAGGACCAGGTCGTGGGCGGCGCTCAGGCGGGCGAGCCGGCGGCCAGCCTCGCGCGGGTCGATGGGGCTGAGTTCGGGGGCGTAGCTGGCGTTGGCAAGCTCGTGGGTGATGTCCCAATAGACGGCTTCGCCGCGGGCCAGGTGTCCGAAATCGCGAAAGGGGAGGTCGGCGGCCAGGTTGGTCCAGGTGCTGACCGAATGGCGGTTGCGGCGGGCGCTGGCCAGTTGCCAGTAGTGGGGGCTGTAGGCGTTGGCAAAGGCCACGCTGCGTCCGGCTGCGCGAGCGCGCTTGAGGAAGCTGTGTTCGGCGATGGCCTGGCGCAGGGCGCGGGTGGGGAAGCTGCTGATGTGCATCCCCTCCAACTGGGGGCCGTTGACGCCCGTGAACAGGGTCGTCTGGCCGGTGGCGCTTTGGGGCAGGCCGGCGATGCCCAGGCCGGCGTCGATGGGTCGGAAGATGCGGCCGGGTTCATCCAACCGGCGCCCGGCCACCATCTTGCCCCCACACAGTTGTGCAAAGCCCGGCAGGGTGGCGACACTGAAGGGATTGGCAGACTGGTCGGCGCCGACGCCAATGCCATCGATGAAGATGAAGAGCAGCATGGTTTGGCCTTGGGTTCAGCCGGTCGCCAGTTGGCGGCGCAGGAAGGTCAGGCTGTAGATGCTGAGCCATTGCGCCGTGAAATCGTCGGCGCCGCCGGCGTTGAAACGCTCGCAGACGATGCCGGCCGGGCCGGCGAGGGCCAGCCAACTGTGCCCACGATCGGCCGACCAGAAATCCTGGCCCGAGCCAGGGTCGCCGAGCAAGGCCAGGGCGAAGTTGGCGCCGCTGATCTCGCGCAGGCGCTGGGCAGCCAGGCGGGCGGTGGCTTCGTCGATGGCGGCAGCGATGGGCAAGGCCAGCTGGCGCTCCAGGTGGGGGAGATCGCCTGCGACCAGGCTGGCGACGAGGAGGGATCGGTCGGGTTCGGGGATGGCGGCGGCGATGCGACCGGCGGTGTTGGTCTCGACCACGGCCAGGGTGGCGGCCTGCTGGCGCAACAAGGCGGCTATCGCCCCGCCCAGGGTTTCGCCGTCGACGCCGTAGAGGTAGGCGGCCACCTTCTGCCGTATCTCTGCCTCGACCGGGGCGATCAAGGCCTGGGCCTGGGCGGCAGAGGGGGCGCGGGCGGCGATGCGGATGTCCACCTGGCCCAGGTGGGCGGCCAGGCCGACGGTGGGGTTGCCGGCGGTCATCAGATGGCCGATGCGGTCGTCGATCAGGCTTTCGCCCAGGCCGGCTACGTGCAAGATGCGGGTGACGATGACGCCCTGGGCGTCGCCCAGCCGGGCTTGCAGAAAGGGTAGCACCTGGTCGGCCATCATCCGTTTCATTTCCCGCGGCACGCCGGGCATGGCCAGGATGGCCCGGCCCTGGTGCTCGACCACAAAGCCCGGGGCGGTGCCGATGGGGTTGGGCAAGGCGCGGGCGCCCTGCGGCAGATAGGCCTGGCGGAGGTTGTTATCGGTCAGCTGGCGGCCCCAGCCGGCGAAGAGGGTGCGAATGTGTTCGGCCAAATCCGGGCGCAGTTCCAGCGGCCGGTCGGTGGCCTCGGCCACGGCCTCGCGGGTGATGTCATCCACGGTCGGCCCCAGGCCGCCAGTGACGAGGATGACGTCGGAGCGGCTCAGCCCCAGGCGCAGGACTTCGGCCAGGCGGCCTTGGTTATCGCCAACGGTGGTTTTGTAGAAAAGGTTGACGCCCACCTCGCGCAGTTGGCGGGCGATGTGGGCGGCGTTGGTGTCGACGATCTCGCCCAGGAGAAGCTCGGTGCCGGTGGTGACGATCTCGGCGTTCATAGACGGCGGCGGCGTTGGTAGGCCACGATGGTTTCCTGATAGATGGCGATCAGGCGGGCGGTGAGGGCTTCGACGCCGAATTGCTCGGCGGTGTGCCGGGCGGCGGCGCCCATCGCCTGGGCGCGGTCGGGGTTGCGAGTAAGTGAGAGGATGGCCTCGGCGAAGGCGCTTTCGTCTTCTTCCACCACCAGGCTATCGACGCCGGGGTTGAGACAGTCGCGCAGGGGAGGGCAATCGACCAACACCAGGGGCAGGCCGGCGGCCATGGCTTCCAACGCCACCAGGCCCTGCGTCTCGATGATCGAGGCAAAGAGGAAGATGTCGGCGGTGGCCAGTTCCCTGGGCACCTGCTCGAAGGGGGCGGGGCCGGCAAAGCTGACGACCCGCTCCAGGCCTAACGAAGCGGCCAGATCGAGGAATTTGTCGAAGTCCGGGCCGTCGCCGATCAGCCGCAGACGCAAGCGCGGCTCGCGTCGCCAGGCGCGGGCAAAGGCGCGCAAGAGGAATTCCAGGTTCTTGTTGCGGTCGATGCGCCCGACGAAGATCGCCCGGATCAGGTCGGGGTCGGAGAAAGGCGGCCTGGCCCGGGCCGGGAACTGCGAGAGATCGACCGGCGTGGGCAACACCACGGCCGGCAGGTCGATGTTGTATTCGCTGAAGAGGGTTTCCTGGGCGCTGGTCGAAGGTACGATGACGCAGTCGACTTTGCGCACATAGCTGCTGACGACTCGTTTGATGATCTGCCGCGCCAATGACACATCCAGGCCCAGGTAGTTGGTGTACTCGTGGTACATGGTGTGGAAGGTCATGACCAGGGGGATGCCCAGCGAGCGGCTGAAGTTGAGGGCGGCGTTGCCGACGACGATGGGGTGGTGGGTGTGGATGATGTCAAGTTTCAGGCGGGGGACGAGCCAATCGATCTGCGGCGCCACCAACACCGGTAGGGTGTAGTCGGTGCCGCTGGGCAGGGGCAGGGCAGGATAACGGAAGATGAATGGCTCCGCATCCTCGTAGCTGCGGTGATCGGGCGCGAAGATCGACACGAAGTGCCCGGCCTGGCGTAGCCCGTGGCTGTAGAGATCGACCGAACGCACCACGCCACTCAGCGACGGCCGATAGGCGTTACTGAACATCCCGATCCGCATCGCCTAGACCCCCAAGCGCGCCTGCGTGAGGACATTGCGCAGGTGACGGACCACGTCCTGCTGTTCGCTGTTGTCGGCGGCATCTTTCTCGGTGGCATCGATCGCCGACTGCAGGAGGGCCAGGAATTCAGGGGTGATGTGCTCCTTGTTCTCCTTCAGGATCGCCCGCGTGCCATCAGGATAGTCGGCATCGGTCAGCGCATAGAGGAGACGCATCTCCGGCGGCAGAGCGGCGTCCATCGCGGTGACAATGGCATCCCACACCTGCTTCAGGCGCGTGGCGGCCGCCTTGGCGCCCCGCTTCTCGGCTTCTTCGATGTTGGCCGCCAACAGCCCCATCACCGCCTGGTCGATATAGGGCAGCATTTCCTGCACAGCCTGTTCCAAGTTTTCGGCGCCGAGCAGCTCCTGCAAGACCTGGGTCGACGCCTGCGCCACAGACTGGTCGGCGGCGCGCATCGATTCCAACACCTGCAACATCCGCTGACGGTTGGCTTCCAGGGCGGGGCGTCTGTCGGCAGGGGCGCTCTCGATGTGGTTGGTGTAGTCTTGGAAGAACTGGTAATCCATGATCGGGCGGGCCACGACCGCAATCGCCTCGGCTTCGTCTTCGTCCGCAGCCAGGAGGGCGGCCATGATGCTCTCGCGGGTGGGCGAGGCGCCCAGGCCCTGGACGGCGCGGCGCTGCTTGAGCATCCGGCGCCCGATCTCGGTCAGGGGGAGGAGTTTTTCGCGCAGGTCGGTGATGAGTTCTGCCTGCTGGGTGGCGCCCTCGTTCTGGGCCGTGAGCGTCAGATTGGCCAGGATCGAGAAGAACTCCTGGTCGAGATAGCGCTCGTTCTCCTTGACGGTGAGGCTGAAGGCGATGGCGTCATCTTTCAGGCGCGCCAGTTCCGAGACCAGTTCGACCTTCTTGCGGCTGGCGGCCAACATATCGGGCGTCACGCCCTCGAAGCCCAGCAGTTTCTCCAGCAGGCTGTCCATGGTCAGGAATTGCTGCGGCGAGACCATGTAGTAGCGTCGCTGTTCGGCCGGCAGGCTGTCCATCAGCGCCTTCGATAGATCGCCGATGACTTTCTGGCGCTGGGCTTCGCTGATGTTGAGTTGCGTGGGGATGAACACGCCCAGAAACTCGTGGGCGGGGTCGTGGTAGAGGAAGGGCGAGGCCAGATAGTTGACGTTGCGACAGTTGGGGCACTGTGAGGCATTCAGCGAGCCTGACAAGACGACCTGTTTGAGTTCGGGCGTCTGGCCGACATCGACGATATTGAAGACAGGCGTCTGGTAGTTGAACCCGCATTGAGGACAGCGAAGCGATACGGCTTGGGGTCTGAACATGGTAGGAGGGGGTGAGTGAGAGGGAGAGTGTTCCGTGTTCCGTGAGAATCCACGTTTCACGCTTCACGTTTCACGAGCCAGATAACAGATCGATTACGCGCTCAAAGGGACCTGGCTTGAAGCTGGCGGTAGCTGCGGGCGCGCTGGCGGTAGGTGGCCGCGCCCTGTGCGCCTGCCTGGCGGGCCTCGGCATCCAGTTGCCGCACGACTTTGGCCGGGATGCCAACCGCCAGGCTGCCGGCGGGGATGTCGGCGCCCGGCGGGACAACGGCCCCGGCGCCGATCACAGCCTCGGCGCCGATGCGGGCGCCGTTGAGCACGGTGGCGTGCATCCCCACCAGGGCGCCGTCGCCGACCGTGCAGCCATGAAGGACGGCGGCATGGCCGACGGTGACATTGGCCCCGATCTGGGTGGGGAAGCCGGGGTCGGCGTGGACAACGGCGTTATCCTGGATGTTGCTGCCTGGGCCGATGAGGATGCGGTCGGCATCCCCACGCAACACGGCGCCGTACCAGATGCTCGCCTCGGCTCCGATTTCGACCTGACCGACGACGGTGGCAGTGGGGGCGACGAAGGCAGTAGGGTCGATGAGTTCAGGGTGAGGGCCGATGACGTCCACGGCAACGAAGGGCGGTGAGTGGCCTCGAACACACCTGACAGGTTTTGAAAAACCTGTCAGGTGTGTTCGAGGTAGGCTGGAGGCGGGGCTGTATCGTCGGAAGCGCGACAGATAAGTTTAGCACGGTTGCGGCCTGCTGGCCTAACCGTTCGCCTGTTGTTTGCGCTTTGCGGTAGAATCTGACGCACCAACGCATCCCCCTACAGGCGCCCTCGCGGACGCCTTTCCTCTCACACGGAGTTGCCACAATGCCCGCCGATCTTGGACTCATCGGTCTTGCCGTCATGGGTCAGAACCTGGTCCGCAACATGGACCGCAACGGCTTCCGCGTCGCCGTCTACAACCGCACCGCCGCCAAGACGCAGGAATTCCTGGCAGGCCCTGCCGCCGGAACCCAGGTCGTGCCGGCCTTCTCGCTCGAAGAACTGGTGGGGGCGCTCGCGCGACCGCGCAAAATCATGCTGATGGTGCAGGCGGGCAAACCTGTGGATGCCGTCATCGAACAGCTCGCCCCCCTGCTGGAGCCGGGCGATCTGCTGATCGACGGCGGCAATTCCTTCTTCCCCGACACCGAGCGGCGCTCCGACGAGTTGGCTGCTCGCGGTCTGCGCTATCTGGGCGTGGGCGTTTCGGGCGGCGAGGAAGGGGCGCTCTGGGGGCCGAGTCTGATGCCGGGCGGCCAGCCCGACGCCTACGAACTGGTGCGGCCCATCTACCAGGCTATCGCCGCCCAGGCCTATGGCGAGCCGTGCGTCACCTACATTGGCCCGCGCGGGGCCGGTCATTATGTCAAAATGGTGCACAACGGCATCGAGTACGGCGATATGCAGCTGATTGCCGAGGCCTACGACCTGTTGCACCGGGGCGCGGGTCTGAGCAATGACGAGTTGCACCAGGTCTTCGACGACTGGAACCGAGGCCCTTTGCAATCCTTTCTGGTCGAGATCACGGCCGCCATCTTCGCCAAGCGCGATGACAAGACCGGCGGGGCGATGGTGGATGTCATCCTCGACCGCGCCGGACAGAAGGGCACGGGCAAATGGACGAGCCAGAACGCGCTCGATCTGGGGGTGCCGGCAACGGCGATCACCGAAGCTGTCTTTGCCCGCGCCCTCTCGGCAGCCAAAGATGAGCGCGTGGTTGCCTCCACCCAGCTTTCCGGCCCCGATCAGCCCGTCTTCGACGACAAGGCCAGCTTCATCCGGGCCATGGGCGATGCGCTCTATGCCGCGAAGGTGGTGTCCTACGCCCAGGGTTTCGCCCTCTTCCGCGAGGCCAGCCAGGAATATGGCTACGGGCTAGACTACGGCGAGATCGCCCGCATCTGGCGCGGGGGCTGCATCATCCGCGCCGCCTTTCTCAACGACATCACCGCCGCCTACCGCAGCCAGCCGGAGTTGCCGAACCTGCTAGTGGCGCCATTCTTCCGCCGCGAGATCGAGGCCCGCCAGGCAAACTGGCGACGGGTGGTGATGGCGGCCGTGCAGATGGGCATCCCGGCCCCGGCCATGAGCGCCGCCCTGGCCTATTTCGACGGCTATCGCAGCGCCCGGCTGCCCGCCAACCTCATCCAGGCGCAGCGCGACTACTTTGGCGCCCACACCTACGAGCGCATCGACGAGCCGCGAGGACAGGTCTTTCACACCAATTGGAGCGGGCACGGCGGCGATGTGACGGCAGGAACGTACAATGCTTGATTGCGGATTGCGAAATGTGATGCCTGATTCGGTTCTACCTCAGCCAGAAGGTGTTGAACCGGCGCCATCCGCGCCGCAAAACACGTCGTAACAGAAACGTAACCAAGGCGGCACGCAGGTGTAACACGCTTGAGTCAGAGTAGGAGCGTCGATAATTCTTCTTCCTACACTCTATCAAGGAATCACACCTTACCATGAATCGCAAATGGCTCATCGCCTTCGCCAGTCTGTTGGTTGTGGCGCTTCTCTCCGTGGCCGCCTTGGGCACCGTGCTGGCCGCGTCGCGCCAACAGGTTGCCCCCACGCCCGTTCCGCAGCCCGCCCCCGTCCTCGATGCCAACGCCGTCGCCTCGGCCGCAGCCCTCGAAGGTGCACTCACGGCTATCTACGATGCCGTCAACCCCTCGGTCGTACACATCCAGGTGACGCAGAAGATGGATACAAACGGCATGCAGGATCTGCCCCAAGGTTTCCCCGGCCTACCGCAGCTCCCCTTTGGCCTGCCCCAAGTCCCTGATGACCAGACGCCGAACATGCCCCAATACGGTCACGCGCTTGGTTCAGGCTTTGTCTGGGACAAGCAGGGCCACATCATCACCAACAATCACGTCGTCGCTGGCGCCGAAAAGATCGACATCATCTTCGCCGACGGCGCCAGCTTTCGCGGCAAGGTCGTGGGCGCTGACCCCGATAGCGACCTGGCTGTGGTGAAAATCGAGGCGCCGGCCGCGCAATTGCAGCCGGTGAGCCTGGCCGCTTCCGACAAGGTGCGAGTTGGCCAATTGGCGGTGGCCATCGGCAATCCCTTTGGTCTGGAAAACACGATGACGGTCGGGTTTGTCAGCGCCCTGGGCCGCACCCTGCCGGCTGATGAAACCTCGGGCCGCAGCTACTCCATCCCCGACATCATCCAGACCGACGCCGCCATCAATCCCGGCAACTCTGGCGGGGTGCTGGTAGACCGCCAGGGCCAGGTGATCGGCGTCACTGCCGCCATCGAGTCGCCTGTCCGTGCTAACGCCGGCATCGGCTTCGTCATCCCCTCGGCTATCGTCGCCAAAGTCGTGCCGGAACTGATCAAAGACGGCCAATTCGATCACACCTGGTTGGGCATCAGCGGCGCGGCCCTGACGCCTGACATGGCCGATGGCATGAATCTGAAGACCGGCCAGCGCGGCGCCCTGGTGATCGATGTGACCCCTGACAGCCCCGCCGATAAGGCCGGTTTGCGCGGAAGCGACCGCCCGCTCACCATCGATGGCGAGGAAGTGCGCGTCGGCGGCGATGTCATTACCGCCATCGACGGCCAGCCGATCAACGACATCGAAGACGTGATCGCCTATCTGGCCAGCAGCACTCAGGTGGGCCAGAAGATTACGGCTACGGTGCTGCGCAACGGCAAGGAGATGGATGTTGAGATCATCCTGGCTGCCCGGCCGGCGACTCAACCCAACGAGCAAGCCCAAACCGACGAACAACCCGCCCCAACTGCCAGCGTGTGGCTCGGCATCCGCGGCCAGAGCCTCAGCGCCGCCCTGAACAAGACCATGGGTCTGGATTCCGGGCAAGAGGGCGTGCTGGTGGAACAGGTCGAGCCTGGCAGCCCCGCCGATGAGTCCGGTATGCAGGGCAGCTTCAAACCGGCTACGGTGGACGGCCAGCGGGTGCTGGTGGGCGGCGATGTCATTACCGCCATCGACGGCCAGCCCGTACAGACGATCGAAGCCTTGCGCGAGGCCCTCGCCCAGAAGCAGCCCGGAGACAGAGTGAGACTCACCCTGCTGCGCCACGGCGATGAGGTCAACTTGAAGGTCACGTTGGCCGAACGACCCACAAGTAACTTGCACTAGGCAACTCCGGCGTCCGGGCGCCGTGGCAGGCAGGCCCCTCCCGAGAACTTGGGGGCCTGCCTCTTCATTTCTGGGCCGGATTTCGGGGTCGGCCTGTGCCCACAAGTGCTTGACCGGGGGCCAAGACAGGGGTAAAATCAGGGTGTCCACGGCGTACGAGCCAAGCCTGGCCGATGCCGGGAGGCGACGATGGAAAATTCAGCTACCACCCTGGCCGACACTTTGGATCACCTGGCCCGACCCGGCGAGTTGTTTGGCCGGCTGGACGATGGCAGCGTTCGTTGTTTTGCCTGCGCCCACCGCTGTCTGATCCGGCCCGGTCGTCGCGGGATTTGCCAGGTGCGATTCAACCGCGAGGGCGTGCTCTATGTCCCGCACGGCTATGCGGCTGGGGTGCAGGTCGATCCAATCGAAAAGAAACCGTTCAATCACGTCATGCCGGGAAGCGATGCTTTGACGTTTGGAATGCTGGGATGCGATATGAGATGTAGTTTCTGCCAAAACTGGGTTACTTCGCAGTTTTTGCGTGATTCTGCGGCGATATCACCGATTAGCACAACTTCAGCGGATAATTTAGCAGATGTGGCGCTTCGCTCCGGCGCCAGCACGGTGGTCAGTTCCTACAACGAGCCGCTGATCACCTCCGAATGGGCGGTGGAGGTCTTCAGGCAGGCGCGGGAGCGCGGCCTGCTGTGCGGCTTCGTCTCCAACGGCAATGCCACCGCCGAGGCGCTGGACTTCATCCGGCCGTGGGCGCAGTGCTACAAGATCGACCTGAAGACGATGAACGACCGCAACTACCGGCAATTAGGCGCGGTGCTGGCGCACATCCTCGACGGCATCCGCATGGTGCACGAGCGCGGGTTCTGGCTGGAGATCGTCACGCTTGTGATCCCCGGCTTCAACGACTCGCAGGCCGAGCTGCGCCAGGCGGCCGAGTTCATCGTCTCGGTTTCGCCCGACATCCCCTGGCATGTGACGGCCTTCCACCAGGACTACAAGATGACCGACCCGCGCCACACCACCGCCCGCGACCTGGTGCAGGCGGCCGAGATCGGCAAGGAGGCCGGGCTGCATTTCGTCTATGCCGGGAACCTGCCGGGGCGCGTGGGGCCGTGGGAGAACACCTGGTGCCCGGCCTGCAATCAGTTGTTGATCGAGCGTCACGGCTATGTGCTGCTGGCGTACCACCTGACTGCCGACGGCGCCTGCCCCGCCTGCGGCGCCCGCATCCCCGGTCTCTGGCCGCACTCGCCGGCGGATGTGCGGTTGAGCGAGACCAGCAGTTGGTTCAGCCGGACGCCCAAGCGCGTGCGGGTGTGAGGGGCCGGGTGACGGGGAAGCGGATGGTAGACGGGAAAGGGGCAGTTCGCAATCCGAAATCCGCAATCCGAAATTCCTTTCCCAACACGCGCAAAAGCCGGGCGAAATCGCCCGGCTTGCGTTTGCGGGTGGGGTATGGCGCCTGTTACTGGGCGGCCTGGTTGTACAGCCGCATCAGCCGCGATTTGCGACGAGCCGCGTTGTTGGGGTGGATGATGCCCCGCTTGGCGGCCTTGTCGAGTTCGCTGATGGCCTCTTGCAACGACGCCTGAGCGCCGGCCATGTCGCCGGCGGCGACCTCGGCCCGGGTGCGCTTGATGGCGCCGCGCACATTGCCCTTGATGATGCGGTTGCGGTTGCGATGCGTGAGGCTCTGGCGATGGGCTTTCAGAGCAGATTTGTGCGAAGCCAAGTGAATACTCCTGCAATCAAAGAAAGGCCCGCCGAGAAAGCAACCCCGACGGGCGAGAACGACGCTTGAGGTGACGGGGGATTATAGACGGGAGAGGGTCAGGAGGCCAAATCTGTGGGCCGGGCGGATGGGCGATGAATCTTGCGAAGCACCCTGCTTGAAGACACACACCCTTGTTGAGCGGCTGCTTGCAAGTCAACTCATGCCGGCTCCACGAAGGTCTGAAATGCTCTCCCTATGTTCGATCTGATCAGCCAGTACTCGCAAGGTCAAGGCTTTGCTCCTGGCAACTGCCTCTTCGCGGCTTTGGTCGTAGACCATGACGCCAGGTAGGTCGATGACTTCCGCTATCCAACGGCCATCGTCCTCGCGTTCGACTTCGATAATCAAGGGCTTACCAGGCATCGAGAACCAGTCAAAACTGGAGGCTGATATGTGACCTCCAGGCATCCTGCAACTGTATGGCATCGGCAGCGGAAACGCGCCCCAGGCGGAAGATCAGCAGGGATTGCTCCAGGCAGTCCAGGCGAGACAAGCGCACAGTGGAGGCTGCACGCAAGCCACTTCTCTGCCAATCGACCAGCGCCACATCCGTTAGGGTGCGTGGCGCGGCCGAGGTGACGGCCGCCACCACCGCGTCTTGTCCGTCCAGCCAGAGCACCAGGACGGGACGCCGTTTGGCCCCACTTCCGTCCGTAAACTGAATCTCCGCCACCCAGAAGTCACCGGATTGGCAACTCATCGTACAACCCGTCGTCTTCAGGCGCGTAGCTATTCAAAAAGGCGTTGTGGCTACGAATGGGTATCGTCGGCATCGTGATGACAGCGCAAGGTCGTATCGTAATCAGCCAGCGTCCAGCATCCACCGCCTCGATGAGCGAGGCCGGTAGGGTAAGCTTTTCGCCGGGCTTGAGATCGACCTCGTAGGTCAGGTTGAGCAGGCTCATGGCAATATCTCCTGAATTCCTCTTGGCGCCACTTCTTCGTTCAGGCATGCCGCGATCATACCGTCAGCGTCTCGGCTTGTCAATTGTCTTTGAGTCTCACCATCCACCTTCTCACCCCCCGCCGCCTACCCGTGTTCCGGCCCCAGCGCCTCCGCCAGATACGGATACACGAACCACAGCGTGCCCACCCCGAACAGCGCCCCGGTCAGCGTCCGCAGCGCCCAATTGCTCTCGCGCAGCCCGGCCAGCTGGGTCAGGCCATCCACGGCCATGGGCAGGACGAAAACCAGGACATACCACAGCAGCTTCAGGCGCGGCGGCCGGCGCTTGCGCACAAGCTGGAAGGCGCCCACGACGAACATGCTGCCATAGATGGCCAGGTCGCGCTCGCACAGCGCCGCCTTGTAGCCGTGCTCATGGTCGCCAGTGTAGAAGCGCCGCTCCAACAGCCCCCCGCTCGCCACCCCATCCGCCTGCAACTCCTGCAAGCTGTAAACCGGCGACTCGCCGAACAGGAAGTACGAACGCTCCGGCAGTTGGTGGCAGAAAGGGATGTAGATCGTATAGATCACCCTGGCCGGCAACTCGGCCCCGGCTTTCATCAACACCGGCGCCAGCAGGGGCAGCCCCACATAAACCAGAAACAACAGCGTCAACAGGCTCAGCCAGCGCCGCAGCACGAACTGCACCCAGCGGTCGATGGCCGAAACAAAGCGGTTGGGCGAAGATGGCGTCTGCGACACAGATCCCTCAGGCCGGCCGGCTGGCCGCCACCGCGCTGGCCGCCACCGCATCCAGCAGCGTCTCGGTCGTCAGGGGCGCATAGACCAACGGGCCGCCCTCCACATCGACGACCGGGATCAGGTTTCCCAGGCGGGGCAACAAGACCTCATCGCCAGAAATATCGACCTTCGCCAGATCCCACGCGAATTCAGCCGCCAAGGCCTCGAGCAGCGCCCAGGCATCGTCGCAGAGATGGCAACCGGGTCTGGTGAAAAGCGTGAGATGAGGCGTCATAGGATCAAGTCCAGGTTCTGATCGAGGGCATTCGCCGGCAAAAAGCCCACCCACCGCACACGCACCACCCCGTCGCGGTCGATAAAAAAGGAAGATGGCAGCGATTGCGTCTTGAAGGCCTGCATCACATCGCCCTGCGGGTCGATCACCACCGGCATCGTCATCCCGAACTCCTCGACAAACCCCGACACCTGCTCGTGGCCCTCGCTCTCGTTCAGGGCGATCACCACCAGGCCCTCGGCCTTGTGCGCCTCGTAGACCCGCACCAGGTCGGGCATCTCCTGGCGGCAGGGCGGGCACCAGGTCGCCCAGAAATTGAGGATCAGCGGTCGCCCTCGATAGTCGCTCAGCCGGGCGGTGGAGCCATCAGGCAGGTGGATGGTGAAATCCGGGGCAAGATGGCCGGCATCGGGCTGGGCGGAGGAGGTGCGGGCGGCGTCGATACCGAAGAGGCTGGCAACTGGATAGATGCCTTCGGCGTCGATGCGAGCGGTGGGTGGAGCTGGGGCGGCGGCGCGGTCGCGCAGGACAAGAAAGATGGCGGCGCCGCCCAGGATCAAGCCAGCGGCCAGGAGGAGGATGGCCTGCCGGCGGGAATGCAGATGGGGAGAAGGGGAGGCTTCGACCATTGCCTTCAGGAGGGGTTCGCGACCGGCGCCGCCTCTCGCGAACGCCGGCCCAGGGCGGCGCCGCTAAGATAGCCGAGGAAGGCGGGCACCAGGGGAAGCACACACGGCGAGAGGAACGAGAGCAGACCGCCAAGAAAGGCGATCACCAGCGTGATCCCCTCGGACGATTCGATCCCCAGCATCGACTCAAGGCTGAGAAAGGCCCCGTACTGCGCCAACTGCGCCAGGCTGCCGGTGAAGATGAGCAAGCCAATGAGGAGCAACAGCAAGCCGCTGACCAGGCTGATGGTGGGCAGATGCCGGTAGAAGCGGGGCAGATAGGCAGTCAGACGCGAGAAAAGGGCGCCGGCCACGAGGAAGGGGATGCCCAGGCCGAGCGAATAGGCGGCCAGCAACAAGGCCCCCTGCGTCACCGTCTGCGTCTGCGAGGCCAGCAGGAGGATGCCGGCCAGGATCGGCCCCACGCAGGGCGTCCAACCGGCGGCAAAGATGACGCCCACCAGGGCGCTGCGCCCATAGGAGACGCCCCCGCCGCGCCCCATGGCATCGAAGCGCATCTCGCGGTCGAAGAGATCGGTATGACTGCCGAAAAAGACGATGGCGCCAACTGCCGCCGATTCGACCAGCCGACCGAGCGGGCTATTGATGCTGTCGCTGGTCAGCCAACTGAGGGCGGCAACCAGGAGAGACAACACCAGAAGGACGAATCGCTCCCACGGCGCGCCGACGACCACCGTCAGCGTGATCAGAGCGGCGGCGGCCAAACGCATGGCCTGGTCAAGCTCGAAACGGGCCAGCAGGTAGGTGACAAGACCGGCGGCGATGGCGACAGCGCCCCACTGCCAGTAGTGCAGATGGAGGTGCGCCACGCGCAGGGCAAACACCACCAGCAGCACCGCCCCCACGCGCACGATGACCGGGAGGATGTCATAGAGGGCATAGCCGCCCAACAGCCCGACCGATGCGCCCAAGAGGGTGAAGACGCCGGTGAAACCGAGCACCAGAGCCAGGGCATGGAAGAAGGTCGCGCGCGGGCTGACGACGGTGGATGGGGAGGTGATGGCTGAGGTTTGCATAGCAACAGGATCGACGACAAATGTTAGCGGCGTCTTACGGCAGGCGAACGGCAAAACTACGCCCGTTACTTGCCTTGTCGTTTAGCGGCCTCTTCTAGCATCGCCAATTCATCTGCCAGCGCGCCCAGGCGCCGGTTCATCAAGAAGACAAAAACGAACAGGATCAGCCAGATGATCAAATAGGCGGCGGCAAAGTAAGTCATTGGGGATCGCACCTTGTGTTGTGGGAGGGAGTGCAAACCTTGAGGGTTTCGGAAACCCTCAAGGCTTCTGTGAACGTGGTGATGTTCAAGCCGCCAGCAACTGCTCGCGCAGGGCAGCGACGCGCTCGATCATCGCTTCCAGGCGCAGGCGGTTTGCCAGCAGGACGAAATAGAGGACGGTGAAGCAGAGGATGCAGACCATGAAGGCAGCGGCCATGCCCGGCCCCAGGCCAAAATCCTCGTTGGGGTCGAGGATGACCGGGTGGATGGTGTTCCACCAGCGGATGGACATGAAGGTGATGGGCACACTGAGAAAGGCGAAGATGCCGTAGACGGCAGCAAAGCGCGCCCGTCGTTCCGGTTCGGGGATGGCCCCGCGCAGCATGAAATAGGCAATGTAGAGCAGCAAGACGATGGTGTAGGTCGTCAGGCGGGGGTCCCATGTCCACCAGGTGTTCCAGGCCGGCTTGGCCCAGATCGAACCGCTGGCCGTGGCGGCGATGGTGAAGGCAATGCCCAACTCGGCCGAGCAGCGCCCCACCCGATCCCAGCGCACGTTCGCCCGCGCCAGATAAAGGATGCTGGCCAGGAAGGTGACGAAAAAGGCAAACATGCTGACCCAGGCCGTGGGGACATGGAAATAGATGATCCGCTGCGCCCATTGGTCGGTTTCGGTCAGGTTGATCGCGCTTGGCGCCTGAACCAGGGCCATGTAGACGGCCACCATCATGGCCGCCAGGCCGATGATGTTGAGGATGTCGAGGTTGCGTTTGGAAAGAGTCATGTCTGCACGAGCCTCCTGCATCAGAAATAGCGAAAGAATCCGTGTCAATCCGTGTCAATCCGCGTCCAAAAGAAACTGGCGGGCGGGTCCCTACTCCTCGACCACGAAATCGAAGGTCAGCACGGCCACGACTAGGAACAGGGCATCGAAGATGACCATCAAACCCAGCCAGTTGCTGAAATCGCTCAGCGGCTGGCCCTCGACCAGGCCGATGGTGGCGCGGATGCCTGCCACCAGCACCGGCAGCAAGACGGGGAAGAGCAAGACCGGCAACAACACCTCGCGGGCGCGGGTGTTGACGGCCAGGGCTGAAAAGACCGTGCCCACGATGGCGAAGCCCATTGTACCCAGCACCAGCACCAACAACAAGGAGAAACTGATGAGGGAAACATTAAAAAAGAGCACCGTCAAGGGGACGATGAACACCTCGACGATCAGAATGAAAATCAGATTCGCCAGCATCTTGCCGAAATAGATGGCGCTGCGGTCGACCGGCGCCAGCAACAGCCCGGCCAGGCTGCCCTTGTCCTTTTCGTTGATGAACGCCCGCCCCAGCCCCAAGACGCCGGCAAAGGCAATCGCCACCCACAGCACGCCCGGCGCCACCGTGCTCTTGTTGGGGACGCGCAGATCGAAGGCGAAATTGAGGATGAGCAAGGACAGCACGGCAAAGACAGCCATGCTGGTGAACATATCCTTTGTGCGCAGCTCGATCCGCACATCCTTCCACAAGACCGCCGCCAGCACCTGCAGATAGCGCTTCATTGCCCTGCGCCCCCTCCACTGCCCACATAGCGGTCATAGAGCGGGCGCAAATCGGCGTAGGAGAGCGCGCCGGCCGGGGAATCGAACACCAGCACACCGCCGGAGAGGATGAGGATGCGGTCGGCCAGTTCCAGGCCTCGCTCCAGGTGGTGGGTGGTCATCAGGATGGTGGCGGCCGAGCCGCCCAGGTCGCGCAGGAGGCCGGTCATCATCTCCGCCGCCTGGGGATCCAGGCCGGTGTCGGGTTCGTCCAGCAGGAGGATGGCCGGGTTGTGCAAGAGGGCGCGGGCAATCGCCAGCCGCTGCACCATCCCCCGCGAAAAAGTCCGCACCAGATCCTTGCGCCGATGCCACAAGCCCACCCGCTCCAATAGCTCCTGGATGCGGGCGTCAGGCTCGGCCAGGCCATACAGCCGGGCGTAGAAAGCCAGGTTCTCGAACGCCGAAAGGTCGTCATACAGCAGCGGCGCATGGCTGACCAGCCCCAGGTGTTGGCGGATGCCCTCGGGGTTGGCCATGATCTCCACCCCCGCCACCCGCACCCGGCCAGCGCTCGGCCGGGACAGCGTGGCCAGGATGCGCAAAAAGGTCGTCTTGCCGGCCCCATTCGGCCCGAACAGCGCCACCCTGGCCCCGGCCGGGATGTCGAGATCGATGCCTTTGAGCACCCGATGGCGGCCAAAAACCTTCTGCAGACCCTTGACCTCGATCAGCGGCTGGCTCATCCGGCCTCTTCGCGCCGCAAGGAAACGAACTGGGCCTTGAGCAGACGCCGTCGCGCCTGATAATCGGCCTCCACCAGTTCACCGGCGTCGTAGGCGTCGTCGAGATCGGCGATCTCCTGGATCAGCGCCTGCTGTTGCTGTTGGCGCAGGGCTGGCAGCGTCGCCGCCTGCGCCTGTTGTCGCTTCAACAGCAGGTAGGCGCCCCCACCCAGCAGGCCGGCGGACACGACGGCCAGCAGGATCGGCAGCCAGGCCAAGCCCGAAACGCCGGGGGCGGCGGTGGGGTCGATCACCTGCTGCGGGCCAGAGGCGGCCGAGCCAGAGCTGGCGAACTGGGCGGCGTCGATGTTGGAAAAGATAACCTCTGGGCTGGAATTGGCCGCCAAATCGCTCTGCAGATAGTTCAGATAGTTGCCACCCTGTGTTTCCAACGGGTCCTGCTGCAACCAATCGGGGGCGGCAATCGCCATCCCGGCATCAGGCGCCAAGAGATTGAGATTGGCGACCGGATACGGGATCGTGTGGCTGAGCCGGGACGAGCCATCCCGGATCGGCAGGCTGTAGCGGATCAGCACCTGCCGGCCGCCGGGCGGCAGCGGCATGGTGTCTACATACTCCTCGCCGGCGCGCTGGAAACGCAGACCCAGCTCACCGCCCTCGAAACTGACATTGGTAGCGCCTTCTGGCACGGCGAAGCGCAGGACGGCGGGGGCGCCGTCGGCCTGGGTCTCACCCATGTACACGCGGTCGCTGGTGTTGTCGAAGGCATACAGTTCGCCCACATCCAGGTTCTGGCCATCCTGCAAACTTATCACCCAGTGCGCCCGGCCGATGCGGATGTCAGCGGCGGTTGCGCCCGTTTCGTAGACCATCAGCGGGGCTTCCAGCGCGGCCTGCGACGGTTCGAATTGCAGCATGTCGCTTTCGAAGGGGATGCCGTTGTAGTCGGCCGAGGCAACGTAGGCCCAGGCGGGGTCGGTGGGCAAGCCCTCGAACCGGGCTACGCCCTCGGCATCGGTTCTGGCCTGTCGTTGGGCAGCAAGGTCCTGACCATCGAAGACCAGCAACTGCACCGCGGCCTGCGCCAGTGCCACGCCAGTGGTGCCATTCTGCGCTCGGATGCTGAGCACGCCATTCCCCTGTACGATGGCCTGCTGGATGGTGAAGCCGAGGCTGAAGCTGCGTCCAAAGGTCGCAGCCAGGGTGCGGTTGGCGCCATCAGCGCCGGCAACGGCGGGATGGGTTGAGGCCGATTGCAGGCCCCACCATTCGGTCTCGGTAGTGCTAAGGCCATCGGCCGAGCCAAGCGCCGGGCCTTCACTCCCGCCCTCGCCCTCGGCCCCATGACAACTGGCGCAGTTCTCGCCATAGGCCGCCGCTCCGCCACTCAGGTCGGCCTCGCTCAGATGCAGCGACCACACGTAGGCCGTCAGATCCCAGATTTCAGCCTGGCTCAGGCTGTCCTTCCAGGGCGGCATCAGGTTGTCCAGATTGCCGTTGCTGATGAAATCGAAGACAGCCTGCGGGCTGCGGGTCTCGACAAAGGCCGCCTGGGTGAAGTCGGCCAACGGGACAGGGGATTGCGCGGACATGGGGCCGTCGCCCTTGCCCCCGGCGCCGTGGCACTGCAAGCAATGCTCGGCAAACAGACGCTGGCCGCGATAGGCCGCCCCCTGAGGAGTGTCGGACGGGTCGCCTTGCTGCGCCAACACCGGTGAAGCCCACCCCACCAGCACGGTCAACCATGCCAGGGCGCCGCCCAGGATCACCGCGCGCCAGAGCCAGCCTCTTGTGCGTCGTTGCATCGATGTCAACCCTGCCAAGATGATGGGGCTACTGGATAGCCGTGAACTCGGTCACCTCGGGCGCCTCTTCGTAGCGCGAGGGACACTTGAGCAGCAGATTGTCGGCGCGGAAGGTGCCATCGGGCATCATCTCGCCCTCGACGATAGCCTCGGTCGCCCGGCTGAAGTTGCTGGGCCGGCTGCCATGAAAGCTCACCGTCACCTGCTCGCCGCTGGCATCGGTCAGGGCGAAGTTCAACAGCAGGTTTTCGGCATCCCAGTTGGCAGTATCCTGCGCCACCGCCCCCGACATGCGGATCTTCTGCCCTTCCAGGCTGTCCGCCTTGGCCAGCACCTGATCCACCGTCATGTAATAGGAACTGTTGCCTTTGATCGTCCAGGCTACCAGCACCACGCTCAGCAACAGCAACAAGATCACTGCAACCACGAATTTGAGCTGTTTGTTGGGGTTCTTGGCGGCGATACGAGGTTGCGCCGGCTGGATAGTAATGTTTTCGGTCATCGGAAGTCCTCAGTGTGATTGTGAAAAGTGTGCTCAGTATAGCACAACCTATCATCACCGACATGATCTAGATCAGCCGCAGCCTGATTTGCAGCTAAAGGGTGGCTAAGAATCTGATGAGAAACGGCCCCAACCCGACGAACAGTAGCAAAGTCCTCAGTCGTCGCCATCCCTGGGGTCGGCGTAGTCGGCATCCGCATAGGCTTCGGCGATGATCTGGCGGGCGCGGGGAGCCAGGCCGCGGGCAACAAAGACCCTCACCTCGGCCAGTGGCCCCACTTGCAGGCCGAAGGCCTGGCTGAGCGAAACGCCGGCGGCGTAGGCAGGGATATCCTCGCTGGCAAGAAGAGCTATCGCCAAGTCGGCCTCAGCGACATTGGCGGCGACATAGACCAGCACCGGTTCGCCATCGCCGCTAAAGGCGGCGCGGGAGTTCTGCGCCCGTGTGTCGGCCTGGGAGCGGAGAAAGGAGCGGAATCTGGTCGCGGTCAGAGTAGTCATCGGCGGGAAGGCATGATAACATGAAGCCAGCCAGATGACCACTGTCCAAGCCGCCCCGCTCTCCCCCCACTTCCCCGCACCCCTATGAAAGCCGACCGCCTTGCGACCCTGGCCGAAAACCCTGACTTCATCCCCGGCATCTACAATTACTGCGACCGGTGGTGCCAGCGTTGCGCCTTCACCGGTCGCTGTCTTAGCTTTGCGAGCGAACGAGACGAGTTTCCTGACGGCGAAACGCCGGACCTTGATAGCGAGGAGTTCTGGGAGAGCTTCACCGAAACGATGAACTCAAGCCTGGAACTGCTGCGCCAGATGGCGGCGGAGGATGGTATCGATCTGGACGCCATCGATTACGATCAGATCGACGCCGAGCGCCAGGCCATGCAGACAGCCGTGGATGAGCATCCCCTGACAAAGGCGGCCGAACGCTATGCCGGGATGGTCAACGACTGGTTCGAGAACAACGCCGCCGCCTTTGAGCAAAAAGGCGAAGAGCTGGAGATGTTCGTCCGCCTCAATATCGGTAGCGCCGATGTGACGGGGCAGGCGGCGCGAATCAGCGATGCGGTGGAAGTCATCCAGTGGTATCAATTATTCATCGCCGAGAAGATCGTTAGCGCCTTGTACAGCCGTTCTTACGCCTTTGCGGACGAGAGCGATGGGCGCCCCAGTGACGCCGATGGCTCGGCCAAAATCTGCCTCATCGCCATCGAACGCTCGCTTGCAGCCTGGGCCGTGTTGTTGCGCGCCTTTCCCCACCTGCAAACCGAAAACCTCGAGCTTTTGGCGCAACTCGAACGCCTGGGAAAGGGCCTGGAACTGGAGTTTCCCAACGCTCGCGCCTTTCAGAGACCCGGCTTCGATGTTCCACCGCCGGGAGAACCGGCCCTCGAACTCGAATGAACACGATTCTCCGCGACCAATACCCCCTCTTCGAGCACTACCAGGCCCTGCGCAGCCAGATGCTCGACCTCCTGACCGACGACGATCTGGCCTTCGCCTTCCCCGCCAACCCTACCCTGGGTGAACTCTGCCGCGAGATCGGCGAGATTGAGCATTGTTATGTCGAGTCATTTCGTACTTTCTCCCTCAGCTTCGACTTTCGCGCTGACGACCCGGCCCTGGAGCGCAACTTGGCCCGCCTACGCGAGTGGTTCGCACAACTCGATGCCGATCTGCACTCAGCGATTAGCGCCCTTAGTGACGAAGACTGCGAGAACCGGCTGATCGATCGCGGCGGCTGGCGCATCCCCTCGCGCATGCAACTGGAGATCTACAAAGAGGCGTTGCTCATCTTCTACGGCAAGGCCAGCGTGTATCTGAAGGCCCTGGACAAGCCGCGCACCGAGCAGTGGAGCGAGTGGATTGCCTGACGGCGCGAGCGAGTCGCTTTGACAGGTCACCACCCCGGCAGTAAACTCAGACTATGAACACCGCCATTTCCATCCCCGATCCCATTTTCGAGACCGCCGAGCGTCTCGCCCAGACCCTGCGCATCTCACGCAATGAACTCTATACGCGTGCGCTTTCCGCCTACATCCGCTACCGCAACCGATACCCCCGCAATCGCAAGGAATTCGTCACCACAAAAACACTGCTGAAGGCCATCGCACCGGCGGCGATGATGGGATTGAGCAGCCCCAGGGCGGCAAAGGGGATGCCGATGATATTGTAGATGAAGGCCCAGAACAGGTTCTGGCGGATGGTGCGCATCGTCCCCCGGCTGAGCGCCAGCCCCCGGCTCACCCCCGCCAGGTCGCCGCTCATCAGTGTGATGTCGGCCGTCTCCATCGCCACATCCGTGCCGGTGCCCAGGGCGATGCCGATGTCGGCCTGAGCCAGCGCCGGAGCGTCGTTGATACCATCGCCGACCATGGCGACGAGGCGGTGGGGATTGGAGATTGGAGATTGGTGATTGGAGGTTGGGGAGTCCGGCGCGTTTCGATTTCGCAATCCGAAATCAGACATCTGCAATTGCAGTTCCTTCACCTGGGTGGCTTTGTCTTGGGGCAGGACTTCGGCGTAGATGTCGTCGATGCCGGCCTGGTGGGCGATGGCAGCGGCGGTGCGGCGGTTGTCGCCCGTCATCATCACCACCTGCAGCCCTTGTGTGCGCATTTCCGCCACAGCTGCCGCCGAACCGGGCTTGATCGTATCGGCCACGGCCAGCAGACCGGCGGTTTCGCCATCGACCGTCACCATCATCGCCGTCTTGCCCTCGCTTTCCAGACGGGCGAGGGCATCGGCCAGGGTGGAGGAGGCCATTCCGGCCAGCCGCGTGCTCCCCACCACCACCAGCCGCCCCTCCACCTGCGCCCGCACCCCGGCCCCGGTCACGGCCTCGAAGCCGGAGGGAGCCGCCAGGTCGAGCGCCTGCGCCCGGGCCGCAGCGACGATAGCCTGGCCCAGGGGATGCTCGGAGCCGCGCTCGGCCCCGGCAGCCAGACGTAGCAAATAGGATGCGGGCGAGAAGCCGTTGGCCGCGGGCGGCAGCCAATCGGGGGCGGCGATCACATCGGTGAGCGCCGGCTTGCCCTCGGTCAGGGTGCCGGTCTTGTCCAGCACCACCACCTTCACCGCCTCGGCCCGCTCCAGCGCCTCGCTGTTCTTGAACAGAATGCCGTTCTGCGCCCCTTTGCCCGTGCCGACCATGATCGCCGTCGGGGTGGCCAGGCCCAGCGCGCAGGGGCAGGCGATGACCAGCACGGCCACGGCGTTGATCAGGCTGGTAGTGAAGCCGGCGTCGGCCAGGAAATACCAGCCCAGGAAAGTGAGGGCCGCGATGCCCAACACCGCCGGAACAAAGATAGCCGAGACGCGGTCGGCCAGCCGCTGGATCGGGGCCTTCGAGCCTTGCGCCTCCTCCACCAGCCGGATGATCTGGGCCAGGGCGGTTTCGCGGCCCACGCGCGTGGCCTGCACCCGCAACATTCCCTGCTTGTTGAGGGTGGCGCCGATCACCTGATCGCCCGCCTGCTTGTCCACGGGCGCCGCCTCGCCGGTCAGCATCGACTCATCGATGGCGCTCTCGCCGCTGAGGACGATGCCATCTACGGGCAGTTTCTCGCCCGGCCGCACCACCACGATGTCGCCCACCCGCACCTGAGCGACAGGGATCTCGCTCTCGCTGCCGTCGCGCTCGACGCGGGCCGTCTTCGGGCGCAAGCCCATCAGCGACTTGATGGCGGCGGAGGTGGCGCCTTTGGCGCGCGCTTCCAGATACTTGCCCAGGCGGATGAGCGTGATGATCAAGGCCGAGGTCTCGAAGTAGACGTGATCGCCCAGGTCGGCGCCGGCCAGCCCGCCCACGATGACGGCCACGCTGTAGAAGTAGGCCGCCGATGAGCCGAGGGCGATGAGCACATCCATGTTGGCGGCGCCGTTCTTCAGCGCCTTGTAGCCATTGACATAGTAATCACGGCCGACATAGAACTGAACCGGCGTCGCCAGCGCCCACATCACCCAGTTGACCCAACCGGCGTGCGCCCAATGACCCAACAAACCGAGGTCGCGGGCCATCGAAAACAGAAACAGCGGGATAGTGAAGGCCAGGCCGGTGAGCAACAAGCGTCGCTGGCGGTCGAGTTCGGCCTGCCGCGCCTGTCGCTCGGCATCCTCGACCTCGGCTTCGTCCTCCCCCGCCGCCTCGATCACCTGATAGCCCAGGTCGGCCACCAACTCCTTCATCGCCCCGACATCGACCATGGCCGGGTTGTAGACCACCGACGCCTTCTCGCTGGCCAGGTTGACGTTGGCCTGCTCGACCCCCGGCATCCGCTTGAGATTGCGCTCGATGGTGGTCGAGCAGTTGGCGCAGGTCATGCCGGCAATGGGCAGTTCGACCCGCGCCGTGGCCACGCCGTAGCCCAACTCCCCGATCAGGTCATGGATGGCGGCTGGCTGCACCACGGCAGGGTCATACACCACTCGCGCCCGCTCGGTGGCCAGATTGACCGATGCCTCCTCCACGCCGGCCATGCGCTTCAGATTGCGCTCGATGGTGGTCGAGCAGTTGGCGCAGGTCATGCCGGTGATGGGGAGGACAAGCTGTTGGCTGGTCATAGGTGGATGGTAGGGAGGAAAGCGCCGGGCCGGATCAACCGGTCTCTGGCAAGCCCAGGAGCTGCGAGAGGCGCTTGCGGTTGAAGCCCACGACCGGTTCTTCACCCACGAGCGTGACCGGAGTCGAGAAGACCTGCAAGCGTTCGAGCACGGCCAACGCCTCCTCGTCTTCGATCACATTGCGTTCCTCGAAGGCGACGCCCATTTGAGAAAGCCACGCTTTCTCGCTGTTGCAGAACAGTCAGCCGGGTTGGGTGAAAAGGACAACGTGCGGGTCTTCCATGCCGGATTCCCTAATTGGCGGGCGCGTAACCGGCCTCTTGCAGGGCCGCGCGCGCTTTGATCAGCGCCTCTTCACTGGCGTAATCGACCATGACGGCGCGGGTTTCGATGCTGCCCTGGATGTATTCGACGCCTTCGACGAATTTGAGCTCACGCTCGATGGTCTTCAGACAGTGGCCGCAGGAGATGGTGGGGATGGTGAGGGTCTTTTTCATGGTAGGGGTTGGAGAACGGAGATTGGAGGTTGGGGATTGGGGATTGGGGATTGGAGATTGGGGATTAGGGATTAGAGATTGGGGATTGCTTCGGCCTGCGGCCTCGCAATGACAGGGGTTAGCGGGTGAGCTTGCCGGCGGCGTCGAAGACTTCGATGATCTCGCCGATCACGCGCTGGCGGTCGTCGGCGTCTTCCGAGCGGATGGCGGTGGTGACACAGGTCTGCAAGTGGTTGGAGAGAACCAGGCTGTTGACGCGCTCGAGCGCACTCTGTACGGCTTTGATCTGTTTCATCACGTCGATGCAGTAGCCGTCATCCTCGACCATGCGTTCGATCCCGCGCACATGACCTTCGACGCTACGCAGACGGTTGATGACATCTTTCTTGACTTCGGGCTGCATCGTGTGCCTTCCTTGCCTGTCACCCCTCCCCCTGGGGGAGGGGGGTAGCCTCATCCTAGCACTTCGACGCCGGATGATAAGTAAATTGGCTTCCTTTTCGGTGGGGTCTTGCCAAAAAAAGACCGGCGCGGGCGGCCGGTCCAGTGTGCAAGAGGGAAGGGAGGGCGAAATGGGGCGGGTTTGCTCAGCGTTCCACTTTGTAACCTGCCTGCGACCATTGGTTCATGCCGCCGGCCATGTTGTGAACATTGTCGAAACCCTGGTCGCGCAGGAATTGGGTGGCCTGGCCGCTGCGGTTCCCCGAACGGCAGACGGCGACGACGGTTTTGTCTTTGGGGATTTCGTTCATCCGCGCCGGGACTGAACCGAGTGGGATGAGCGTGACGCCGGGGATGTGGCCGGCGTCGTATTCATCCTGCTCGCGCACATCGATGAAGACGACATCGGGGTTATCCAACAGGGCGGCGGCCTGAGCGACCGTGATCTCGACCGGCAACGAAGACAGGTCGGGCGCGGCGTCTTTGGGGGCGGAAGCGCCGCCACAACCTGCCAGAGCGAGGAGGAAGGCGAAAAGGAAGAGAGAGAGCTGCTTCATCGTTTGCCGCGGGCGGCTTTGGCCGCGGGTTGTGGCTTGGAACGGATGGTGTGGTTGACGACCAGACCGGCGATGCCGATGGCGATGGCGATCAATGAGAAGATCGAGGCCGTAGGCAGAGCGCCGATGGTCCAGGCATCGGGCCGGAACAGCAATTCGATCCAGAAACGACCCACGGGGTAGATGATGAGATAGAGGAAGATGACATCGCCCTGGCGCAGGCGGTCGTGGAAGCGCCGGGAAATCCAGTAGAGCAAGAGGAAGCCGGCAAAGTTCCACAGGGATTCGTAGAGGAACGTGGGATGGAAATGGGTGCCAGCCGGAACGTCGCCTTTGGGCGGGCAGTGGAAGTTGCCAAAACGGTGCTGGCAGTCGATGGTGATGCCCCAGGGCAGGGTTGTGGGCGGGCCGTAGAGTTCCTGGTTGATGTAGTTGCCCCAACGCCCGATCGATTGAGCCAGAAGCAGGCCGGGGGCGGCGTAATCGGCCCATTCCAAAAAGCGCAACTTGGCGAAGTGGGTATAGAGGAACAGCCCTAACATCCCGCCGATGACGCCGCCAAAGATGCCCAGGCCCCGAAAGCCACCGTTCCAGAAGGCGATGATCTCGATCGGGTGTTGGCGATAATAGCTCCAACCGGTGAACTCGCCCGCCGGCTGCGAGAAGACATGGTACAGCCGGGCGCCGAGTATCCCCAACAGCAGGATGACGGTGAGCATGTTCCAGATGTGTTCGGGGTTCTGGCCGGCGCGTTTGGCCAGGCTGCCGGCCACGAACGCGCCCAGGACGGCGCCGGCGACGATGAGGATGCCGTACCAGTGCACCTGGAGGGGGCCGATACTGAAGGCGACAGGATTCATGAATGACTCCGGGGTGGGGTGCGAGTTCCGGGTTCCGAGTTCCGGGTTGCGTGTTGCGTGTTGCGTGTTGTTGTTTTAGAGGTGCGACGCACTTTGGAAGTGCGTCGCACCTGAATTTCAGCTCATCCTTCGGCAATGCCGAGTTCCGTTTTGAGGATGCCGCGCACGCCGTGGACGCGGTCGAAGGAGCGGAAACGGTCGGAATCGGCATGGTCGACGGCGCTGAAGAGGACAAAGCCAACCACACCGACGTAGGCAGCCGCCGCCGCCAATTGCGCCCAGGGCAGCGTGGCCATTTGCAGCGCCAGCGCCACCTTGGCCACGGCCAGCCCTTTGAAGACCACATCGGCGATCTTGGCGCGGCCCGCAAAGCTGCCTTGCAGAACGATGATCTGGTCGCGCGCGGCCACCAACTTGGCGTCATCACCCGAGTATGCCTCGATCCAGCCCTTGCCTTGCTCGAAAATACCCATCTTGTCGATCCAGCGTTCGATGGACTGCCGGATCTTCTTGTCGTCCTTCAGTTGTTCCAGAAAATCGACCACGCCCTTCTTGATCTGTTCCTCGCCCTGTTCGCCCAGCAGCAGCCGGATCTTAGCGGTGGCCTTGAGAATGTACTCCACCGCCAGCCGCAGGGCAGTGATGGTGCTCTGGCGCAACTTCTCGGCGATATCGACGCCCAACATCTCCGCCGCTTCTTTGAGCGCGGCCAGGGGCATCAACAGCAGTCCTTCCAGGGCGTCCTTGCTGGCCCCGAACGTTCGCTCCTCGATGTCATCCAGGCACTTGTAGGTGGCGTCGATCAGGGCCTTCTTGCTGGCAGTATCGCCGCGAAAGGAGACAACCTTGATCGTCGGCGCAAGGAGTTCGTCGGGATGCACCAGCGCCTGGTTGATCAGGGTCTCGTTGCCGCCGGTGGTGGAGCGTTTCCTCCCGCGGGCAGCAGCGTCCAGATCGGGCGCCAACAGCCGTTCGGCAATCGCCAGGTCGGCGGCGGCCGCGGCCAGCAGCTGCACCTCGGCGCGACTGCGCTCGACCGGGCCAGGGGCATCCTGCCACTTCTGCCAGAGAGCGCCTTCGAGGAGGGCGCTCTGATCGAGGAAACGGAGAGCCGCCTCGATGTCGGCGTCAGCATAGGGCGAGACCGGGCGCGCCGCCTCGCCAGAGCGGGTGGAAACGCGGGGCGGCGTCAGCAGCAGTTGCAGGTCGGCCGCATACGCCTTGACAAAATCGTCGTCCATTTTCATCCTCCTTCAGAATCTGAGGCGGCCTCATCCGAGGCGGACTCTTCGAGGCCAAGCGCCATGAGATAGCCACGCGCACGTTCGCTGCGCGGATAACGGTTCACCAATTGCCAGAAACCAGGGCCATGGTTGGGCGCCTGCAAGTGCGCCAGTTCATGGACGATGACGTAGTCCTGCACCCAGGCCGGGAGCGTCGCCACCCGGTGGGAGATGCGGATGCGGCCGTTGGTGGGCGTGCAGGAGCCATAGCGCCGCTCCTGGTTCGTCACCCAGCGGATGCTCTGCCAGCGCAGGCGGCCGGCAAAATACTCGCGGTTGAGCTGCTGCGCCCGCACCGCCAACTCGTTGTCGCTGAGCGAGCGGGCGTCGCGCTTGCGCTCGAGACGGGCGCTCAGCCGGGCGATGGACTCAGCCAACTCTTGCTCGCTGATCTCCACCGGCGCCCGGACGACCAGCGTTTCCCCTTCCAGGCGGGCGCTGATGGTCTTGGTGCGGCGGTCGCTGCGGATCACTTCCACTTTCATAGCGCCTATTATGGCAGGTGGGCCGCCCTTCGCGCAAACAAACCGCAGCGGCGGGCATTGCACCCCGATCCGCCCTGTGCTACGATGCCCACACTCCCCCACCCCCAATCTCCAATCTCCGCCCTCTGACCTCCGACCTCTGATCTCCGCTCTCCGCCCTCCCCCCATGCCCTTCACCCCCATCGCCCGCTTCTACGACGCCCACCACGGCCAGATCAGCGAAGACATCCCCGCCTACCTGACCCTCGCCCGACAGACCGGCGGCCCCGTGCTCGACCTGGGCGTGGGCACCGGCCGGCTGGCCCTGGCCCTGGCCAAAGCCGGATACACCGTCACCGGCGTCGATTCCTCCCCGGCCATGCTCGCCATCGCCCGCCGCCGTCTCGCCGCCGTCCGCCTGGAAGCCCGGATCACACTGGTCGAGCAGGGTTTTCAAGATTTCGATCTGGCGGGTCAACGCTTCGGCCTGGCCGTTTGCGGCTTCAATAGCTTTTTGCACCTCATCGACGAGGCCGAGCAGTTGGCAGCCTTGCGCTGTTGGCGGCGGCACCTGCGTCAAGACGGCCTGTTGCTGATCGATATCGAGAACCCCAACCTGGCCCGGCTGGCCGCCAGCGACGGCAACCTGGAACTGGCGGAGACCTTCGTCGATGCAGAAAGCGGGCATCAGGTTTACGCCCTCTTCGCCAGTTGGGTCACATTCGCCGACCAGGTGCACGAAATCCACCTGATCTACGATGAAGTGCTGGACGACGGCAGCCTGCGGCGCACGGCCACGCACTTCCCCACCCGCATCCTCTTCCGCCGCGAGCTGGGGCTGCTGCTGGAGATGGCCGGGTTCGGGCAGGTCCAGTTCTACGGCAGCTACGATTTGGAGCCGTGGACGCCCGAAAGCCCGCGCCTGCTGGTGGCGGCGCGGCCATAGGAACCCAGGCCGCAGCAACGGCGTCATCAGGATCAACATCACAACCATCGTTCCCCATCGATTTCTGCAAGGAGACAACTTATGTCAAGCCAAAGACTACGACGCCGCCCCCTGCTCGGTCTGGCCGCCGGCCTGATCCTGCTGGCGGGGCTGGCCCTTTCCCTGACTTCCACCGTCGCCCGGTCGGCCCTGGCCCAGGCGCAGGGACCAGAAGTCACCGTCTACAACAGCAACATCGCCGTCGTCAAAGAAAGACGCCAGTTCGAACTGGATAAAGGCGTCAACCTGGTCGATGTCGCCGATGTGCCCAGCGGCATCCAGCCCGACACCGTCCTCTTCCGCTCCACCACCGACCCCGACGCCGCCGTCCTGGAGCAGAACTACGAGTATGACCTGGTTGGCTCGCAGGCCCTACTACAAAAATACATCGACCAGGAAATCCGGGTCGTGAGCAACGATGGCGTCGCCTACGAAGGCGTCCTGCTCAGCGCCGACGGCGATGTGATTTTGCAGAACGCGGATGGCGGCGTCCAGGTCATCAAGTACGACCAGATCCGCGAATACAGCTTCCCCGCCCTGCCCGAAGGCCTGATCACCAAACCGACGCTGGTGTGGACGGTGGACGCGACCAAAGCCGGCCGGCACGAGGCCGAGATCACCTATCTGACCAACGGTCTGAACTGGAACGCCAGCTATGTGCTGCTGCTGGCCGACGACAGCAAGAGCGTCGATCTGGATGGCTGGATCACGCTCGATAACCGGAGCGGCGCCAGCTACAAGGACGCCAAACTCAAGTTGGTGGCAGGCGATGTTCATCGGGTGACGAAGCCGATCGTGCTCGAACGACTGGTCATGGACTTCGCCGCTGAGGCGCCGGCGCCAACGCCGGCCGTCGAGGAGCGGACCTTCGCCGAATACCACCTCTACGAGATGCAGCGACCGGTTACGATCAAGGACAAGCAGACCAAGCAGGTGCAGTTCGTCAGCGCCGGCGGTGTGGCGGCCGAGAAGACCTACACCTACGACGGCTCGACGCCCTATGGCGGCTACGGCCCCAACTTCGAACGGAACTTCGGCAGCACCGGCAACACCAAGATCGATGTCTCTCTCACCTTCAACACCGGCAAGGATGGCGTCGACGCCGAATTGCCCGCCGGCGTCATCCGCATGTACCAGACCGACATCGACGGCGCCCAGCTGCTGATCGGCGAAGACAACATCGACCACACCCCCAAAGGCGAGGATGTGACCCTGACCATCGGCCAGGCCTTCGACCTGGTGGGCGAGCGCAAGCAGACCGACTTCGAGCGCATCGGCGATAATGTCGTCGAGGAGACCTACGAGATCGAGTTGCGCAACCAGAAGGAGAGCGAGGACGTGGTCATCCGCGTGGTCGAGCATCTCTCGCGCGGGACGAACTGGCAGATCCGGGACGCTTCGCCGGTGGATTTCGAGAAGACCGACAGCGCCACCATCGAATGGAAAATCCCGGTCCCGGCCCAGGGCAAGGCCACCGTCAAGTACACGGTGCGCTATACGTTCTAAGCCGAGGCGAGCTTGCCCATGACCAGCGCCGCCCCTTCCCCCTGTCGCCGATCCGACCTGCCCATCGCCCTCTTCGATTCGGGCGCCGGCGGGCTATCGGTCTGGCGGGAAGTGGCGGCGCTGCTACCCAACGAAAGCACGATCTACCTGGCCGACCACGCCCATGTCCCCTACGGCGCCCGCCCTGCCGCCGAGATCGAGGCCCTGACCCACGCGGCGGTGGCGTGGCTGCTGGCCCAGGGCGCCAAGCTGGTGGTTATTGCCTGCAACACGGCCTCGGCGGCAGCCCTGGTCAGCCTGCGCCAACGCTGGCCGGACATCGCCATCGTCGGCATGGAGCCGGCGGTCAAACCGGCCAGCGAGCGCACGCGCAGCGGCAAGGTGGCAGTGATGGCCACGCCGGGGACGCTGCAAGCTGGCCGTTTCAGCAGCCTGGTCGAGCGTTACGCCGGCGGGGTGGAGGTGTACACCCAGGTCTGTCCGGGGCTGGTCGAGCATGTGGAGGCAGGGGACCTCGACGGCCCGGCCCTGGAAACCGCTCTGCACGGCTACCTCGATCCGCTGGTGGCCGCCGGCGTCGATCACCTGGTGCTCGGCTGCACCCACTATCCGTTTCTGCTCCCGGCCATCCGCCGGGTGGTGGGTGAGACGATGACGATCATCGACCCGGCCCCGGCCGTGGCGCGGCAGGCGCAGCGCCTGCTACAGGCGGACGGTTGTCTGGCCCCGCCGAGGGAACGCCCCAGCCACCGCTTCTACACCACCGGCGAGGCCGAGACCCTGACCCGCGGCCTCGCCCGGCTGCTGCACCTGGCCCAGCCCCACCCCACGGCCCAACAGGTTCGCCTCGAATCGCCGCTCACCGTCCGCACAGAGTGAAGCGGAGGACGGAGGACGGAGGACGCACGCCCCCCATCAGCCGCCCCCCGGAACTCGCCTCACGCCTCACGCAGCACGCATCACGGAACACGGAACCCGGAACCCGCAAACCCGCATCACCCCTCCCGCAACCCATCCAGCACGGCCTGGGCCGCAGCCAGGGCCAGGCCCGGCTCGACGGCATGGCCGCAGCCACGCAACCCGGCTTCGAGCGCGCCCAGGGTGGCCAGGGTGTCGTTGCGCCCGATGATGCCCATGTGGCCGATGCGGAAATATTCGGCGCGGATGGCCGGGTGCAGCCCGCCCGCCAGGATGGCCCCCGACGCCCGGACTTTGGGCAGCAGCCCAGCGTCCACCCCCGCCGGATAGCGCGGGCAGGTGAGGGTGTGGGCGGCATGAGCAGGGTGGGTGGGCACCTGGCCCAGGCCCAGGGCGCTCACCCCGGCTTTGAAGGCGTCACTGACCAGGCGATGGCGGGCAAAGACCTGGTCCACGCCCTCGGCCAGGATGCCGGCCAGACTGACGGCCAGGGCCAGCACCAGGTTGACGGCGGGGGTGGCAAAGTAGGCCGGGCGGCCGGCCTCATAGGCCTGCATGATCGGCAACCACAGGCCCCAATCGCTGTAGTAGGCGGCCACGGGCGTGCGGCGGCCTTGCCATCTGGCCAGAGCCGCCGGCGAGGCCACGAACAAAGCCAGGCCAGGCGGCGTCCCCATCGCCTTTTGCGAGGCAGTGAGAAAGACATCGACGCCCCACTCGCCCTGGCGCAGCTCTTCGCCGCCCGCCGAACAAACGCCATCGACCACCATCAGCGCCCCGGCGGCCTTGACCACACTGGCGATGCCTTGCGCATCGGTGAGGACGCCGGTCGAGGTATCGACATGGGTGAGCGTGACCAGGTCGTAATCGGCCTGCGCCAGCCGGTCGGACACCTGTGCGGCGGCGATGGTCTCGCCGGGCGCGGCGCTGAGGACGTCGACCGCCGCCCCGTAGCGGCGACAGATGTCGGCCATGCGCTGGCTGAAGAAGCCGGTGTCGATGACCAGGGCGCGGTCGCCCGGCTCGACCAGGTTGGCGATGGCGCTATCCATGGCCAGGGTGCCGGAACCGGTGAGGATGAAGGGTTGAGCCTCTTCACCGGCCTGAAAGACGGCGCGCAGGTCTTTGAGGGCCTGGCCGAAGACAGGGATGAAGGTGGGATCGACATGGCCGGGGCTGGGCCGGCTCATGGCGGCCAGTACGTCATCTGCAAACTCAATCGGGCCGGGGATCATCAAACGAGGTCGGGTCATTTCGTGCTCCAGAGGACATCCGTAAGCCATTTGTAAGGCTCAGGGGCTTGAATTACAGGCGGTAGACTGCTAGGATGGAGTCGTTGTCCGTTCCCCTCTCTGTTGCTGACGCCCCTTTTCATCTCGCCGTGAAAGGGGGCGTCTCTGTTTCAAGGGCGACAACGAAGGCGATGGCAAGTGTGTGGGTGTGCGAAAGGCTGATCGACCAGGCCGAAAGGCCCAGCTCGGCGCTGCGTGCGGCCGCTTGCCCGTGCAAGAGCAGGCGCGGGGCGCCATCGGCATCGCTCAGAATCTCGATATCCCGCCAGCGCACGACGCCGATGCCGCTGCCCAGGGCCTTGGCGACGGCCTCTTTGCCGGCCCAGCGCGCCGCCAACGAGGCCGGCCGGCTGCCATAGGCGGCGACTTCCTGGGGGGTGAAGACGCGCTGCAAGAAACGCTGTCCGTGGTGGGCGAGCACGGTCTGGAAGCGGGAGATTTCGATCAGATCGACGCCGGTGCGCATGGGGAGTGCGGATTGCGAAGTGCGGAGCCAGCAAGCGCGTTGGTTTCAGTTCGCTGGCCCGGCGATGCTGAGGGCATAGCAGTCGGGCCGGAGATAGGTTTGGGCCAGGCGCAGGACGCCGGCGCGGTCGATGCTGTGAATGCGGTCGGCGTAGGTCAGCAGATAGTCCAGGCCCTCGTCGAACCAGGCCATCTCCAACAGTTGTCCGGCGATACCGGCGTTGGTCTCCAGGCGGAGGGGCAATGAACCCACGAACCGCGCTTGCACTTCCGCCAGTTCCTCCTCGGTCACCGCCTCCTGGACGATGCGCTCGACCTCGCTCAGGATCGTGCGCACGGTCTGGTCGATGTTGGTGGGATGGACGCCGGCGATGGCGTACCAGCTGCCGCCGGCCACGAATGTTTCCAGGTGGCTGGAAGTGTAGTAGGCCATGCCCTGACGCTGGCGCACATTGGCGCCCAGCCTGCCGCCCATGCCGAATTGGCCCAGGATGCTGTTGCAGACCCGCGCCGTCTCGAAGTCGGGATGGTGGGAGTTCAACCCCATCCAGCCCAGAACGAGATCGCTCTGGCTCTTGCCGGGCAGCGTCGTCTGGCGGATGGCTGTCTGTTCGAGGACGGGCGCGGGGGGAGTGGAGGGGATGGCGGGGTCGGGCGATGGCTGCCATTGGCCCAGGGTGCTCTGCAGGCGCGCCACGGCATCGCCGGCGGCGATGTCGCCGACGACCACCACCACCCCGCCGGCCGGCCCCACCCACTGCTGGTAGAAGCCGAGGATGTCGTCCCGGCTGAGGGGGGTGATCGTGTCTTCGTAGCCCGAAAGGGCGCGCCCGTAGGGATGGCCGGGGAACAGCAGTTCGCGAAAGCCCAGGCCGGCAGTGGCGCGGGTGTTCTGCTGCCGCTCGCGGATGCCGGTGAGGTATTGGGCGCGCACTTGCTCCAGCTGCCCAGCGTCGAAGGCCGGTGCGGTCAGGCTCTCGGTCAAAAGCTCCAGGGTCAGGTCGAAGTCGGCGGTCAGGCATTTGCTGTCGAAAGAGAGGACATGCCTGCCGCTGCCAAAGCCCATCATCGCCCCGACCTCTTCCAGTTGCTCGTTGATCTGGTCGAACGAGCGCCGCTGCGACCCGCGGCGCAGCATCGTCGCCGTCAGTTGGGCCAGCCCGGTCTGCGCCGCCAGCTCGCAAGCGGCCCCGCCACGCAGGTAGGCGTCGAGGACGATGGTGGGGCTGCTGGAGTTTTCGTAGACCCAGACCTGCAAGCCATTCGCCAGGGTGGCGACGGTGAGGTTGTGCGGGCCGGGGAGGTTGGGCGTCTTCATTGCGGCCCCCCAGCGGGTCTGTACCAGCCCACGACGCGGTTGTTGGCGGTCAGATAGGTCTGGGCGACGCGCTGCACGTCAGCGGCGCTTACCGCGGCCAGGCCATCCAGGAACCCCGCCAGCCACTCGACCGAGGCAACGACCTGGCTGAAGCCCAGCCACAGCGCCTGGTTGGTCACGGTTTCGCTGCCATAGACGAATTGGGCGCTGGTGCCACGGATGGCTTTGCGCAGTTCGGCTGCGGGCAGCGGCGTTGTTTGCAGCCGCTCGACCTCGGCCAGGGCGGCAGCCTCGACTTCGGCCAGGGTGTGCTGCGGGTGGGCGGTGGCCGTGATCGTGAACAGGTAGGGGTCGAGGGTGGCGCTGATCGAACTGCTGGCCGACACCGCCAGCCCGGTGTTGACCAGGCCGCGGTAGAGTCGGGCCGAACGGCCAAACGACGCCCCGCCGAAGGGCGGCAGGCCCGTGGCCCCGCTCAGGACCGCATCCAGCACCACCAGCGGGAAGAAATCGGGATGGCGGGCGCCGGGGACGACGAAGGTCAGGTTGAGATAGGCGGCGCCGGAGGGGCCGGTCAGGTCGAGCCGGCGCTCGCCGCGGGCGGGCGGCTCGG
Source organism: Caldilineales bacterium (assembly GCA_019695115.1). Classification (GTDB taxonomy): domain Bacteria; phylum Chloroflexota; class Anaerolineae; order J102; family J102; genus SSF26. Next base: position 45,932 of record JAIBAP010000037.1, read on the forward strand.
TGATCGTGATCGCAGCCGGGGCAGGGCCAGGTGGGATCGGCCCGAAGGCGGCGGTGATGCGGTCGATCAGATCGGCGGTCTCGAAATCGCCGACGACGGCGAGGATGGCGTTGCTGGGGGTGTAGAAGGCGCGGTAGTGGTCGAAAAGTTGGTCGCGGGCGATGGTGCGCAGGTCTTCTTTCCAGCCGATGACCGTGTGGCGGTAGGGATGGGCGACGAAGCTGTGGGCCTGCACCTGCTCGAAGAGCTGATAGGTGGGCCGGTTCTCGTTGCCTTCGCGTTCGGCTAGGATGACCGTGCGTTCGCTTTCGGTCTCGGCCGGATCGAAGAGCGAGTTGGTCATGCGGTCGGCTTCGATGCCGATGGCCAGGTCGAGGCGGTCGGCGGGGAGGGTCTCGTAGTAGGCCGTCCAGTCCAGCCAGGTCATGCCGTTGAAGCTGCCGCCGGTGCGTTGCACCAGGTGGTCGATCTGCCCGCGCGGGTAGGCCGGCGTGCCCTTGAACAGCATGTGCTCGACCCAGTGCGACAGCCCGGTGAGGCCGGGCCGCTCGTTGCGGCTGCCCACCCGATACCAGATCCAGAAGCTGACGACGGGCGCGCTGTGGACCTCGCGCGCCAGCAGGCAGAGGCCGTTGTCCAGGGTCGTTTGCTGCAAACTGTCTGTAATCATCGTCTATTTGCCGGCCGTGACATGCCGCCTGTCGCCGCTTGCCTGGCGACCGACGCCGGCATAGCGGAAGCCCAGAGCGGCCATCTCGTCAGGATCCCAGGTGTTCCGCCCATCCACCAGGACATCGCCGGACATGGCGGCTTTGAGCCGCGCCATGTCCAGATGCCGGAACTCGTTCCATTCTGTGACCAGGATGACGGCGTCGGCGCCTTCAGCCGCCTGGTAGGCGCTTTCGACCAGATTCACCCCCGGCAGCAGCCGCCCCGCCACCGCCATCGCCACCGGGTCGTAGGCCTGCACTTGCCCGCCCTCGCGCACGAGCTGGCGGGCGATGTCCAGCGATGGGGCTTCGCGCATGTCATCGGTATTGGGCTTGAACGAAAGCCCCAACAGACCAAAGCGACGCTCGTCCAGCCCGCCCAGCATCTCGCGCAGCTTGACCACCACCTGCCGCCGCTGGTGCTGGTTGATGTCGAGCACCGCCCGCAGCAGTTGGGGATGGGCGCCGTGCACCAGGGCCATGTGTTCGAGGGCGCGCACGTCTTTGGGGAAACAGTTGTGGCAGATCAAGCCAGAGGCGGCAATCAACGTGCCGGTGGTTGTCTCCAGGCTGTAGACCTCGGTAGCGACCTCTTCATAGCTCACATTTTGGACGGTCAGGGCGGCGAATGGCCCCTGACGAGAGAAGCCTCGTTGGCGAATATGACGCTGGTATCCGGCCAGAATGGCGTCGACCTGCGCCCGGTGCTTGCCACCGAAGACATCAGCCAGCGCCTCCAGTTGGGCGTAGCCGCTCACGCGCAGGACATAGGCGGTGCGGGTGGACTTGTTCAACCAACGTTCGCGAATGGAAGGCACGACGCCGAGGCTTTGCAGGAGCAAGGCCATGCCGTCGGCCAACTGCTTGCTGACCGTGGCATATTCCAGCATCAGGTTCTTGCCGTCCTGCACCGGCGTCACGGCGCCATCGCCGCTAAAGGCCCCGCGCACTAATTCAAAGCGAAGGTTGGGCGGAACGTTGAAAGCCAGGCGGGGCAGGGTTTTGTCCTCCGAACGCGTCCCGCAGCCCAGGACATCGCGCAGCAGCCAGGCAAAAAGCCGCGATGAGACGATGGTAGCCGCGGCGTGCGTGCTCCGGCGCTCGATGAACTTGAGGCCAAAACGCGCCAGGATGCGCCGGACGTCGGCGATGTATTCGGCCTCGTCCTCGTGGAAGCTGAAACCCACCCGCTCGCGCACAGCCCCGCCCCGCCCACGATCCCGACTGATGTAGCCCTCGGCCAGATAATAGCCGCACAGCCGCAGCAGATCGGCATCCACGGCGATGACCGCGTTGATCCTGGCCCCGGCGCCTTTGGCTATGTAGAGTTGGAGCGTCTCGGCCGAGACGCTCAGCACGCCCAACCGGGAAAGGTGACGGAACAGGGGCAGCGACATCCGCCCGGAGCGTTTGATTTCGTTTGGGTAACGAAGCATGGCCGGGGGGATGTGGGGGGCGAAGCGGGCGTATTGGGCGGCGAAAGCGCCATCGCTGGCCGAGACGTAGACATCCTCCGCCAGCCGGCTGCCTTCGAGCAGGTCGAGAAGGTTGAGCGAGGTCGCTTGCTCGACGGCCGGAAGCTCCATCATAGCCAGTAGTTGGTCGCCGGGGGCCACGGCAGCGGCCGGGACGAGGGCAAATCCGCCGGAGGTCTGCAAGATGACGGGATGATCGGCGGTCAAGCGCAGGTTGCGCCCCATGCTGGCGTCGATGTTCACCATCGTCCCCTGATAGGGCCGCCGCGTCAGGGCCGTCACCGTGGCCAGAGCGGGGCGGCCGGTGGCCAGGTCGAAGGCGAGGACGCGTTTGTCTGTGGGCGCGACCACCTGCACGACCTCGCCGGCAAAGGGCGTCCCGGCCTCGTCGAACGCCTTCTGGAATGATTGCGTGACCACATTCGGGCTGTTGAGGGCAAAAAGCGTCTCCTCGCCGCTGAAGCAACTGCCGCCAAAGCCCAGGCCGGCATCCAAAAAGTGCGGCCCGATGCGTTTGTCGTAGCCCATGCCGATGGCGACGTCCTTCACATCGGCGCCCAGTCGCTCGCAGATGGTGGCGATCTCGTTGATGAAGCTGATGCGAGTGGCCAGGAAAGCGTTGGAGGCGTATTTGATCATCTCGGCCGTGCGCAGGTCGGTGATCTGGATGCGGGCGCGCAGGGGGGCGTGGAGTTGCGCCACCTTTTCGGCCGCCTCGCGGTGCAACGAGCCGAGCACCACGCGGTCGGGGTTCATAAAGTCGTAGATGGCCGAGCCTTCGCGCAAAAACTCCGGGTTCGAGACCACCCAGAAGGGGATGGGGTCGCGCTGGCGCTTGCGGATGATGTCGGCCACCCAGTCGCCGGTTCCCACAGGCACGGTGGACTTGTTGATGATGATCAGGGGGTGATCGATGTGTTCGGCGATGGATTCGGCCGCCATGCGCACATACTGCATCTCGGCCTCGCCATCTACGCCCGAAGGCGTGCCCACGGCCACGAAGACGAACTCGGCCTGCCGCAAACCTTCGCGATAGCTGGTGGTGAAATCCAGGCGGCCGGCGCGGACATTGCGCACGATCAGTTCCGACAACCCTGGCTCGAAAATGGGGACATCGCCCTGCCGCAAGCCGTTAATCTTGCGCTCGTCGATGTCCAGGATGACGACATTGTTGCCCAGGTCGGCAAAGCAGGCGCCGCTTACCAGGCCGACATAGCCGGCGCCCAGGACGCAGATGTTCTTCATAGCTCCTCTCGATCAGGATTCTGACAACGCCGCCTGGCTGGCCCGCTCGAAATCGGCCCAGTGCAGTCGCTGCCGATAGAAGTAGTAGATGCCCAGGAGAGTGATGGGAATCCACAAAGCGGCATGGAGGATGAGGGTGTAGGCGGCGGCGATTTCGCCGGGGACGCGGCCCACGATCTCCAGGATTTTGATGCCGGGGGCATCGAAGGTGCCCAAATAGCCGGGCGCGGCCGGCAGGGTGGTGAAGAGGTTGACGATGCCATTCATCAGCATCAGGACGAGGAACGACACCTCGAAGGGGAAGGCATGCATGACAAACCAGTATTTCAGGGTTTCCATCAGCCAGATGACGATCGAGGTGACGAAGATCATCAGCACATCGCTGGCATTGGTCAAGGACGAAAGCCCCAGCAGAAAGCGATCGTAGAAGGCGCTGAATTTGGGACGCCAGTGCGGCGGGGCCAGCCGGTTGACGAGCCAATCGAACGGGCGTTTGGCAGTCTGCGGCCGGGCGGCCACGGCGATGAAGACGATCAATGCCACCCCAAACAGCAGGCTGAAGACAATCACCCAGCGCCGATAGACGGCCGGGATGCCGCCGGCAAAGGGCAGGGCGACGAAGACGAACATCAGCATCACCAGACCGTCGAACATGCGTTCGATCAGCACCGTGGCCAGGCTGCCGCTCATCGTGATCCCCTCGCTCCGGCGGAGCACATACGAGCGGATCACCTCGCCCGCCCGCGCCGGGTAGATGTTGTTGCCGGCGTAGCCGATGCACACCACCGGGAACAGACGCCGCAACGGCACCGTTTTGAACGGTCGCAGCATGTAGTGCCAGCGCCAGGTGCGCGCCCACACGCCCACGAAATAGACGGCAATGCCCGGCAGGATCCATCCATACCTGGCCGTACGCAAATAAGACCAGACTTCGGCCAGGTGCAATAGCCGAAGTGCATACCACAACAAGAGGGCGCTGATGACCAGCCCGGCCCAGGTGAGTAATCGTCGCATCGGCCAGCATTCTAGCACAGCCCCCCGCGGCCCCAGAAACCACCACCGCCGATCAAAACGAAACGCCCCGGCGCTGCCGGGGCGTTTCTGTTGGTGTCGATGACCGTGTGGTGAGAGGCGAGGAGGTGCAGGTGGAAGGTGGCAAGTGGCAAGTGGCAAGTGGCAAGTAAACCGTTGCACAAGGCGAGTTCTCTCATCGAAATCCTTGTCTACTTATCTACTTACCTACTTACCTACTTATCTACTTGTCTACCTCGTCATCCGCTCAGTGAACATGCCCGTTACCGTGGACATGCCCGTGCTCTCTCTCCTCGGCAGTGGCGGGGCGGATATCGAGGACTTTGACCTCGAAGCGAAGCGTTTCGCCGGCCAACGGGTGATTGAAGTCGAGCAGAACGCCTTCCTCGTTGATTTCAACGATAGTGGCTTCGTAGACCTCGTCTTCCTCTTCGTCGTGTAGTTCCAGCGTCATGCCGACTTCAAGCTCGACATCGTCCGGGAATTCGTCCCGCGCTACCGTCTCGAAGGCGTCGTCATCATACTCGCCATACGCCTGTTCGGGGCCGAGGATGATCTCGGCTTCGTCGCCGACGTGCAGGCCGTACAACGCCTCTTCGAGGCCGGGCAGAAGCTCGCCCTCGCCGTGCAGATAGGTGACCGTCTCGGGGCCGTCGTCGCTCAGCGCCTCGCCATCTTCCAGGCGCATCTCATAACGCAAGCGAACGACCATGCCATCGTCGACGGTCAGGGGGGTGGAAGTCATGCTGGTGGCTGCCTTAGATCTTGATAACGCTGACTGCGGCCAGGCCCTTGCGACCTTGCTCGACCGTGAATTCGACCTGCTGGCCTTCCTTCAGGCTCTTGAAGCCGTTGCCGTCGATCGATGAGAAATGAACGAAAACGTCCTCGCCATTGTCTCGGGCAATGAAGCCATAGCCTTTGGCATCATTGAACCATTTCACGACTCCGCGTTCGCGATTGTTTGGGGTGGTCATGTTAGGTACTTCTCCTTCAGAGATGAAACGAATAGGGTGTTGATAAGGACGCACAGCTTGCTCGCAACGAAAAAAGCACCGCTCGACGTGATGAACTGCCGATGCGGTGCTCCTTTTGCGTTCCTCGAAACAGCACTGACAACGTCCAACAATGGCATAAGTATACACAGGATCACGTAGGCGCCAAATCGCGCGCGGCATGTTGTGCAAGACGCCGCCGCCTGTGCTATCATTCCGCACCTTCCACCTTCCTCCCATCTCTTGCATCTTCCAACCACCATGTCGAAAACATCCACTTCCAGCGCCAAACGCCGCCGCCAGCGCCGCCCCAATGTCCCCCCCTACACCGGCCCCATCGACGTTGCCGCCCAGACCACCGAGGCCAGCCCATCGCCATCGGCCGCACCGGCTGCCCCCAGCCGCGCCCCCAGCCGCAGCGCCCGACTCGCCCCGCCTGTCGCCGGCGCCGCGGTCGATTTCCGCCAGGAATACAGCTACGTGCTCAAAGACCTGCGCAATATGGCCATCGTTGCGGCGGTGATGGTGGCCCTGTTGGTGGCGCTCAACTTCATCATCGTCTGATCTCCCCCCAACCTGGAAACCCCCAAAAGGGCCGGCGCCTGCGCCCGGCCCTTTTTCCTTTTCGCGCTGGAGAAGGTACGCGAATTGAGGCGGAGGAACGCGGATCAGACAAAGAGGCTGTGCCACCCCGACATTGCGAACGCAACAAAGCAATCCCTAAACATCCGCGTTCATCCGCGCCAATCCGCGTACAAAAAAGACCGCAGCGGCTATGGCTGCGGTCCTGATGGGCGAGAAGGGGCTCGAACCCCTGACCTCGGCGATGTGAACGCCGCGCTCTAGCCGACTGAGCTACTCGCCCGACGCCCACAAGTATGCCACACCCCGCCCGGCCCTGCAAAATCGCCCACCCCTTCCGTTTCCCTGCCCGATGTTCGCACTCGACCGTCCGGCCCGCATCGCCCTCGCCCTCCTCCTGCTCGGCGCCGCCCTCCTCTACCTGGCCACCCTGCAGAACAGCCTCACGCCCGGCGAACTGGGCGGCGGCGACCTGATCACGCACCACTACGCCCAGGTGCAGGCCCGACCCGCCAATGCCCCCGGCTACCCGCTCTACACCCTGGGCGGATGGCTGTGGTTCCACGGTTGGCGCAGCCTCTGGTCGGGGGCCAACCCGGTGGCCGTGCTCTCCAGCTATTCGACACTCTGGGCCTTGCTGGCGCTGACGATCTTCTTCTTGCTCGCCCGCCATCTGGCCGGCGGCAACCTGGTCATCAGCCTGGGCCTGAGCGCCTTCTACGCCGTCACCTACTTCTTCTGGTTCTACAGCGTCAGCGCCGAGCAATACACCTCGGCCGTGGCGCAAACCCTGGCCATCGTCGCCTGCGTCCATGCCTGGGATCAGAACCGCCGCGACCGCTCTCTCTACGCCCTCGCCTTCCTGCTGGGCCTCAGCCTGGCCCACCTGGTCACCGTCCTCTTCATCGCCCCCGGCGTCCTCCTCTTCCTGGTCTGGACCGACCCCAGCCTCTTGCGCCGCGGCCGGCTTATCGTCCGTTGCCTGGGATTGGCTCTGCTGCCATTGGTCAGCTATGTTTTCATCTATGTGCGCGGGGCGCAGCACCCCGAATGGCGGGGCGCAGGCAGCTGGCCGAGCGCCGGCGCCTGGTTTCTCGATTTCATCTCCACCGGGCAGGGCCGCGCTGAACTGACCTGGGTGCTCGGCCCCCTCACCCGCGAGTTCCCACGGTTGATCTGGGTCGAGCTGACGCCGCTCCTGCTCATCTTGGGGCTGGCCGGCTTTGTCCTCATGGGCCGGCGCTTCGCCCTGATGGTTGGTCTCACCGCTGCCATCTACCTGGTTTTCAGTTATGTCGACCGCCTGGGCAACTGGTTCCAGGTGATCATGCCGCTCTATCCCCTGCTCCTGCTCGGCGCGGCGGTCAGCCTGGGCCGGCTCTGGCGCGCCTTTCCTTCGCGTGGGTGGCGCCTCGTCCTGGCGGCGATTTTGCTGGCGCTGGTGATCACGAAGGCAGCGGCCGTCTACCCGCGCGCCGACCTGCGGGACCGCGCCGCGGCCATCGGCCTCGAACCCGGCCGGGTCATCCTCTTCGCCCGTCCTCCTCAGCAAGCTGCCCTCCTGACCGCCGCCAACGAAAAACTGGCGCTCGACTACCTCACCGCCATCGCCGGCCAGCGGCCCGACTTGCGCGTCATCGGCTCAGGCCAGGTGGGCGCCGCCCTGGCCGAGGGCCGACCTCTCTTCATCAGCGCCGCTGCCGCCGCCTACGCCGCCCGCGAGACCGGCCTGCCCCTGCGCTACACCGCCTGGGCGCCCGGCCTCCTGGCTGCCTCGCCCGGCCGCCTGCCCCCAGGCGCGGTCGATGACCTGATCGAGATGGCGCAACCCTTGGGCGATGGCCTCACCCTGGCCGGGTACAAGCTGGAGCCTGGCCCCACGCCCGGCCAATGGGACATCAACCTGGCCTTGCGCTCTGCCAGCCCTCCCATCCACGATTGGGCGATCAGCCTGCGGCCGCTGGCCAACGGCCATGAACTGAGCCAGCAGGATCACCCCGCCCCCGCCCTGGGTCTGACGCCCACCACCAGCCTGGCCGCCAACGAAATCGTCCATGACGCCTTCCGTTTCGACCTGGCCCCCGCCTCTCCGCCCGACGCCCTCCGCCTCATCCTCTACCGCCCCCTGGCAAGCGGCGGCTTCGAGAACCTGATCCGCCTCGATCTCCCGCTCCCCACCGGCACTCACTGAGCCAAACAAAAGGCTTCCGAAATCCCTGTGGGATTTCGGAAGCCTTCGTCAGCTGGGCCTACGGGTCTGGCGACCCGATCCACCTGCGTTACTCGGTGGCAGCGATCTGGGCCGCCGCCGCAGTTTCCAGTTCTTTCTCGCTCAGGGCGGCCTTCTCGACTTCGCCTTCGGCCTCGACGATGACCTTGAAGGTGGCGTCCACTTCCGAGGCCAGGTGCACCGTCACCTCGTGCTCGCCCAGCTCGCGCAGGCCGTGCTCCAGCCGCAGCCGGCGGCGGTCGATCTCCTGACCCAGGCTGTGTTCGAGCCGGTCGGCGATCATCGTGCTCGTGACCGAACCGTACAGCCGTCCGCCCTCGCCGGCGCGGGCCTTGAAGGTAAGGGTGGTGGCGCGAATGCGTTCGGCCAGGCCGCGGGCGGCGCTCAGCTCGCGCTGGCGCCGACGGTCGGCCGCGCCCTTGATCTGGTCGGCCTGTTTGCGCAGGCCAGGGGTGGCGGGCATGGCCAACCCGCGTGGGATGAGGTAGTTGCGGGCGTAGCCGGGCTTCACTTTGCGGATCTGGCCTGCTTCGCCCAGTCCATCGACGGTCTTCTTCAGCAAAACTTCCATGAAAACAAAAGCCTCCGTAGGCAGACAAGACCGGCCTGGGTGGGCCGGTTTTGTGGACGTTCGGTATCGATTGAAATAAGCCCGTGCGCAATGGTGTCTGGCTGCGCACGTGAAAAGGGAGTCTACATCAGATGGGGGCGAAGTGGCAAAATCAGATGGGCGACTGTAGGGCGATGACTTGTTCATCCCCTACGCGTGGCGATTCAGGCTTTGTGGATTCCCCGGCTCCGGCACAATCGTGTCCGCCTGGGTGAAGCGACCAATCGCCGGATCATACCAGCGGGCGCCGTAGTACAAGCTCGTGCCGCTGTCCCAGCGCTGGCCGGTGTGTCCTGAGTGGAACGAAGGATCGGTCGTCACCTGGTTGCCGGGGTTGTAGCGCACACCGCCATAGGCGTAGTAGCGCAACTCGGTCACGTTGGCGCCGCTGGTGTTGGCGGTGACGGACGTGGAACCGAGGTGATCGCTGAGGAGGTAGCTGACCGCCGTGCTGGTATTGTGCCCCACCGCCACCCTTCGGCAAGACTCAGGGCAGGCCCGCACCCCGCCCGCCTCGTAATACTTGCTCTCGCGCGTCATCAGGATGTTGTCGAACAACACATTGTTTCTCTCAATACTTCAGATTGACTGCTCCTGATTCAATGACAAGCAGCGCGACACAAAGAGACAAAAATATCATCAGTAACATCAAGAAGCCAAAAATTCTAGCCCAGGCAAGATGATAACGCAACTCTTCTGGATGATGTTTCATTGTATTTATGAATTCAGAATTTGATCTATTGCCAAGTAGCAATTTCCTAATGCCAGGGATTGTAGGTATATGATCTAAGGTTTCATCGTCCATATCAAGAGGATTCATCATACGTCCGATAAATTGCATCACTCTTTGGGGATAGAAAAGAGAAAAGAAACCAAATCCTACAAAAGGTATCAAGAATAGGAGAGGCCAAAATCTGAGTATAGAAGCCATTGTTGTGATTCCTATTTGAATCATGTTTACTGATTTTGCGGTCTTTGCATTGATAATACGTCATATATATTGAATCGTATCGGACCGAGCCAAGAATAATTGAATCCACCATGAATCTCAGCCGCGAAGAACGGACCAACATCTCCCCCTAATCCGGCAGAATATACTTGACCTGTAAACATTGTATCTGTTTCATAGTCCATAAACCATACTTGATCAAATCCGGCTACTAAACCCGCACCAATTCCTCCCCCAGCATTTACAGACCACCCGGCAAGTTGATCGACGGTTTGCGCATTTGTAACTGAAATGAATCCAGTGCCTTCGACTGCAGCCCCTGCAATGCCTCCACCACCCACAGAAGGACTGAACATAACTATATTTCCCTCCGAATCAATGTGAAAGATTGCCACTGAAATTGATCCCATAAGCCCGGCGCCTACCATTAGCGTCCCTCCCATACTCACGGTTCCATCCTCAGGAACTAACACATCCACCACAATGGATGGATCTAATCGCGTATCGCCAACATTATTTGGCCGAATGCTGGAGGTGTCACACTCCGTATTTGTTGCCCCACATACATTGGCATGCCCCGTCGGGTCAGTGAATTTGAGCGAATTGTTAAGGACATAGCTATACCTGTTCAAACCGCCAGGATTCCCCGGCTGGGGCACAACCGTATCCGCCGCCAGGAAGCGGCCAATCGCCGGATCATACCAGCGGGCGCCGTAGTAAAACAAGTTCGTGCCGCTGTCCCAGCGCTGGCCGGTGTGTCCTGAGTGCAACGAA
>JAIBAP010000038.1 GCA_019695115.1 Caldilineales bacterium
CGTCCTCAAGGCCAAAGGCGACGTCCTCGCCTTCCTCGACCGCAGAGACGAAGCCCTCACCCACTACGATAACGCCTTCCGCCTCTTCCAACAGGTCGGCTCAAGCCTCGGTCAGGCCAACGTCCTCAAGGCCAAAGGCGACGTCCTCGCCTTCCTCGACCGCAGAGACGAAGCCCTCACCCACTACGATAACGCCTTCCGCCTCTTCCAACAGGTCGGCTCAAGCCTCGGTCAGGCCAACGTCCTCCAGGCCAAAGGCGACGTCCTCGCCTTCCTCGACCGCAGAGACGAAGCCCTCACCCACTACGATAACGCCTTCCGCCTCTTCCAACAGGTCGGCGACCGCCTCGGTCAGGCCAACGTCCTCAAGGCCAAAGGCGACGTCCTCGCCTTCCTCGACCGCAGAGACGAAGCCCTCACCCACTACGATAACGCCTTCCGCCTCTTCCAACAGGTCGGCTCAAGCCTCGGTCAGGCCAACGTCCTCCAGGCCAAGGGCAGTCTGGCCCTAAGACAAAATCAGACGCAAGAAGGTTTGGCCTTGCTGGATCAAGCCTTTTCACTATACGAAAGTATTGGCGGTCAAGTGGGTCTGGCGAATTGTGGCATTATTCTGGGGCGTTTTCGCGCTGCTCAGGGCGATTTCCGCGCCGCCATGGCCTACATGCAGCCCGCCGCCGACTTTGGCAAAGCCATCGGCCACCCCTTGGGCGTGCAATTGCAGGCCGAGATCGACGCCTGGCGGGCGCAGATGGACGCTGGACGATAGACGATGGACGACGGCACCATGCGCCATGAGCGCCCTCACCCGGAACCCGGAACCCAGAACCCGGAACACCCACACACCAATCCCCAATCTCCACTCTCCACTCCCCAAACCCTCGCCGTCATCCTCTGCACCCGCAACCGCCCGGCCGACCTGGCCCGCTGCCTGGCCAGCCTGGCCGCCCAAACCCGCCCTGCGGATGAGATCTGGGTCATCGATGCCTCGGAGAGGGCAGAGGACGGAGGTCAGAGGTCGGAGGACGGAGGTCAGAGGGCGGAGGTCGGAGGTCAGAGGGCGGGGGACGAAGGTCGAAGGACGAACACCACCGCCCAGCCCGGCCAATCTCCAATCCCCAATAACCAATCTCCAATCTCCAACAACCAATCTCCAATCTCCAATCTCCAATCCCCAATCCCCAACAACCAATCTCCAATCTCCAATCTCCAATCCCCAATCCCCAATAACCACTCCCCACTAACCACCCTCCCCTCCCCCCCCGGCCTCCCTGCCCAGCGCAACCTGGGGCTGCGGCAGACGCAAGCCGATGTCGTCGCCTTCTTCGACGACGATGTCGAGCTGGAGCCGGGCTATCTGGCGGCGCTGATGGCGGTGTACGAGCGGCGCTGGGGCGAAGGCGTGGGCGGGGTGGCGGGGTCCACGCCCGGCTGGCGGCAGTCGTCGGAGGGGGCCTGGTGGCTGAAGCGGGTGTTCGGGCTGACGCATGTGCAAGCAAGCGGCGAGGCCGTGCGGCTGCTGCCCACCCTCGGCCTCACCTGGGTGGCCCAACCCGCACACGAAATCCCCTGCGCCGCCCTCCCCGGCCACTGCATGAGCTTCCGGCGGGCGGCGCTGGATGGCATCGCCTTCGATGAGTCGTTGGGCGGCTATGCCGATGGCGAGGACATCGATGTGGGCATCCAGGTGGGCCGGCGCTACCCGCTCTGGCAGACGCCCGACGCTCGCCTGACCCATCACAAGTCGCGGCTGCAGCGGGCCGACCTGCGTCGGCGCTTTTTCACCCGCACGCGCAATGAGCGCTATCTGCACCGCAAGCTGATGCCGCAGACGGCGTTCTACCGGCTGGCCTGGGCCTGGGGCGCGGTCGGGCGGCTGCTGGTGGCGGCGATGGTGGGGCTGCGCCAGGGCGCCCTCTCCCCACTCCACGGCGCCTGGGAGGGGCTACGCGCGGTGAAATGACACAAATGGGGGAAACACAAATAATGGACTCTATCTGTGTTTTTCCCATTTGTGTCATCATCTTCTATCGCCGATAATCACGGCAAAATGACACAAATGGGGGAAACACAAATAATGGACTCTATCTGTGTTTTTCCCATTTGTGTCATCATCTTCTGTCGCCGATAATCACGGCAAAATGACACAAATGGGAGAAACACAAATAATTGGTTTTGTCTGTGTTTTTCTCATTTGTGTCATCATCTTCTGTCGCCGATAATCACGGCAAAATGACACAAATGGAGGAAACATAAATAATGGACTCTATCTGTGTTTTTCCCATTTGTGTCATCATCTTCTGTCGCCGATAATCACGGCAAAATGACACAAATGGGAGAAACACAAATAATTGGTTTTGTCTGTGTTCTTCCCATTTGTGTCATTCTGTTCTACGTGTTTTGATTTGCAAGTGACCGCAGGTGGGCAAGGCTTTTGCCCGCGGCCTCGAACATGTCGGTGGCGCAGCGGTCGAGTTCGACGATCAGCCAGTCGGCGGAGGCAGCGGCCAGGGCGGCGGGGATATCGACTATGCCCTCGCCCAGCGCCACCATCGGGGCTTCGACCAGGCCGGGGCCATCCTTGACATGCAGCAGGGGGACGCGCCGGCCGAGTGAGCGTAGCAGGCTGGCCGGGTCGCCGCCGCCGGTCTTGACCCAGTAGATGTCAAGCTCCAGCAGCACGGCCGGGTCGAGGTGCTCAAGCAGGTGCTGGAGGCCGGGCTTGCCCGCCACCGGCCACAGCTCGAACCAATGGTTGTGGTAGTGGAAGGCGATGTCGTGGCGGGCGAAGACGGCGGCAGCCTGGTTCAGCTCGTCGGCGGCGGCGCGGATGCTATCGAGGCTGGCGAAGCGTTCCGGTGGCAGCCAGGCGCAGACGGCGCGGCGCACGTCCAGGGCGTCGAGCAAGGCCAGGGCTTCTTTTTGTTTCTCGCCCAACGGCAGGGGCGTGTGGGCGCTGCAAACGGTCAGGCCCAGGCTGCGGAAGAGGCGGGCGGCGGCTTTGGGCGTCGTGCCAGGGAAGCCGGCCGTCTCGACGGCCTCGTAGCCCAGATCGGCCACCCGGCGGATGGCTGCGGCGAAGTCCTGGGCCAGGGCCTCGCGCACGGTGTAGAGTTGGAGGGCGATGTTCGGGTTCATGGCTGGTGGAGGGGTTCGAGGGGCTGGGGGCGGTGGCCGAAGCTGCGCCGGGGGCTGTTGGTCGGGGCGGCCCAGCGGCAGCCATTGGCGATGACGCGCAGCACCTCAGGATGGCGATAGGTGGGGTAGGTTTCGTGGCCGGGGCGAAAGTAGAAGATCTTGCCGTGGCCGCGGGTGTAGCAGCAGCCACTGCGGAAGATTTCGCCGCCCTGGAACCAGGAGACGAGGACGAGTTCGTCGGGCGCGGGGACGTCGAAGAATTCGCCGTACATTTCCTCGTGTTCGATTTCGAAATGCTCACCCAGGCCATCGGCAATGGGATGGCCGGGCGCAACGACCCACACCCGCTCTCTCTCGCCCACCTCGCGCCATTTCAGGTCGCAGCTCGTCCCCATCAGCCGCTTGAAGAGCTTGGAGAAATGGCCGGAGTGAAGGACGACGAGGCCCATGCCATCGAGGACGCGCTCTTGGACGCGCTCGACAATGGCATCTTGCACCTCGCCGTGGGCCATGTGGCCCCACCAGAGGAGGACATCCGTCTGGTCGAGGGCGGCGTCGCTCAGCCCGTGCTCCGGTTCATCGAGGGTGGCAGTGCGGACCGGAAAACCGGCTGCGCTCAGTCCCTCGGCCAGGGCGGTGTGGATGCCGTGCGGGTAAACGGCCTGCACGGCGGGGTCGGTTTTTTCGTGGCGGAATTCGTTCCAGATGAGGAGGTTTGGCATGGTGTTGGGGAGTGGAGATTGGTTATTGGAGATTAGAGATTGGAGGGCAATCTCTAATCTCCAATCTCGAAACAACTAACACCTAACAACTTGTCCGCCCTGCGCGGCGGAGGCGACGATGGCATCGTAGAGGCGGGCCATGCGCAGGCCGACTTCGGGCGGGCAGGGGTTGGGGAGGTCGCCGCGGCGGACGGTCAGGAATTGCTCCCACACGCCCGATGAAGCAGGGACGGGGACGCGGCGCAGGTGGTGGCGGCCGGGGCGCTGGAGTTCCAGCCGCTCGCCATGAAAACCGGTGCGCAGGTTGCCGCGGCCACAGAAGACGCGGATGTCGGAGCCGAAGCTGGGTGTGGCCTCGCCGCAGGCGTGGAGCGTAGCCCAGGCGCCCGATTGCAGGCGGCCCATGACGACGCCCATGGTCTCGACCGGGCGGCCGTTGTTGTCCAGCCAGGCCGCCACCTCGCTGAATTCCTCGCCGGCGAGATCGACGACGGTGTTGAGCAGGTGGGCGCCGGTGTCGAAGAGGAAGCCGCCGCCAGCGAGTTCGGGGACCTGGCGCCAGGTGCCGGCGGTGTTCGGCCCCCAATCCTGCCAGCAAACGGCGCTGATGCTGAGGATGTGGCCCAATTCGCCCGACCGCAACAAGCGCACGGCGGTGCGAATCTGGGGCGAGAGGCTGCCGGGGAAGGCGACGACGAGCAGCCGGCCGGTGCGCCGCTGGACGGCGATCAGGCTTTCGGCTTCGGCGGCGTTCATCACCATCGGTTTTTCCAGCAGCACATCCAGCCCCGCTTCCAGACAGGCCACGGTCTGGTCGTGGTGGAAGGCGTGGGGGGTGATGATGAAGGCGGCGTCGAGGGGATAGTCGGCCAGGAGTTTGGCCAGGTCGGGTTGGTTGGGCGGGGGCGTCAGGCCTGCTTCCGCGAAGATTTTGACAGCTTCGGCATAGGCGGCAGCCGACGGTTCGCAGATGGCGGCAATGGTGGTGCTATCCTGCTGCTTCAGCATCTGGCGGATGTGGTGGCGGGCCATGCCGCCGCAGCCGATGAGGGTGACGCGGGTGGGGTGGGTCATGGGGTGGGGGTGGTTCGCGGCTGGAAATGTTCGTGAGTGGATCTCGACAAGATGCGACGCACCGCAAGCGGCTGATTGCCTGGCAGTGCGTCGACTGAAAGGCGATTCTATGCGCTGGAAGGAGGATGTGCAACTCCGAAGGGATGCCAGGCCATGCCTCCCTCACCCCCGCCGAAAAGTTGCCCCACCCACCGGCCTGGCATAGAATGGCCCCCGACCACCCTTCCCTGCCCCGCCCGGCGCTACTGCCACCTCGCCGGAGCCGACCATCCCCAGAGCGAACACATGATCGAAGTCTCCCACCTCTCCAAAGCCTACGGCCCCATCCAGGCCCTCGACGACATCTCCTTCTCCATCCATCGAGGCGAGATCGTCGGGCTGCTCGGCCCCAACGGCGCCGGCAAGACTACCCTGATGAAAATCCTCACCGGCTATCTGCAAGCCGACAGCGGCGAAGCCTGCATCGGCGGCTTGGACGTGCTGACGCAACGCCGCCAGGTGCAAGCCCTCATCGGCTACCTGCCCGAAAACGCCCCCCTCTACCACGAGCTTTCGGTCCAGGGCTACCTGAAGATGATGGCCGACCTGCGCGAACTCCCCACCGCCGAGCAAGCCCCTGCCATCTCGGCGGCCGTGCGCGCGGCCGGGCTGGAAGAACGCCTGACCCAGCCCATCGGCACCCTCAGCAAGGGCTTCCGCCAGCGCGTCGGCCTGGCCCAGGCCATCCTCCACCGGCCCCAACTCCTCATCCTCGATGAGCCCACCGTCGGCCTCGACCCCACCCAGATCGTCGAAATCCGCCATCTCATCCGCGGCCTGGCCAAAACCAGCACCATCCTCCTTTCCACCCACATCCTGCCCGAAGTCGAACAGGTCTGCGACCGCGTCATCATCCTCATGAACGGCGAAATCAAGGCCGACGCCCGTCTGGCCGAACTTTCCGCCGCCGCCAGCGCCGTCCTCGTCCTCCGGCAGGCCCCGGCCGGGGTGGAAAAGACCCTGCGCTCGCTCCCCGGCGTCGCCGATATTCAAGTCGAACGCTCGCCCGACGGCTTCCCTGCCTACCGCATCCTCGCCCGCAAGCAGAACGGCGCCGCCACCGCCGACCTGACCCCGGCCATCTACGAACTCGCCCGCGACCAGAACTGGCCCCTGCGCGAGCTGCGCCGAGAGACCCGCACGTTGGAGACGGTTTTCAGCGAGTTGGCAGGCGGGGACAAGTAAAACGGGGGTGCGAGCGAGGGCTTCGTCAGGCCGCCAACGCCGCCGCCAGCGCCTCATCCCAATACAGTCGCCGGCCATCCTGCATCACGAACACGCTGTCCGCCTGCGCCAGCTCAATCGCTCCGTCGGTGGCATCCTCGCCAGCAGCGACTGCCAGGGCCGGCAACCCCGCCTTGCGCAACAGCCCCGCCCGCGCCGCCGCCCGTCTCACGTCGTTGCTATCCACCACCGACGAGACTTCACAGGCCAGCCACACCTCCGGCGCCTCAGCCTGCCCCCGCAGCTGGCCGCGCAACAGCAGGTCGAGCGCCAACAGATCGGCGAATTCTGCCTCGGTCAGAAAGTGCTCGATGTCGGCGGCGAAGGCGCCGACATCGACGACGCGCACACGGCGCACGACCTGGGCGAAATAAGCTGAGGCGCGTTCACGGTAGCGTCGCTCCAGATTGTCACCTACAAGCCGGCCGACCCGAGTGTTGGTCTGTCTCAGAGCGATGGCCAACTCCTCCACTCGCTGCTCGGTTCGCTTCTGGGCTTCAGCCAACTCAACCAGAGCGACTTCGACCCGAGTCAAACGTGCTTCCGCCTGCTTCTGCGCCTCGGCCAGTTCCCCCACCCGCTGCTCGGTCCGCTTCTGCGCCTCGGCCAACTCGGCCATAATTGCGTCGATACGAACGAAGCGTTCGTTCGACCGGCGTTGCGCTTCGGCGAATTCGGCCCGCAGCGCCAAAATGTCCTCGCGACGCACCGCCAATTGGTCGCGCATATCCCGCTCCAGAGATTCGGCAATGTGCAACATCGGCCGCTGGAGTTCGATCGGAAGTTCTAGAACGTGGGCTGCATAGCTCATAGTCAAATCACGCCGCCCCATTGTAGCCCTTTTCTATTTCGACTTCAAGTCCGATTCAGGAGGTCAAAAACCCGTCGGGGGCATGGTCTCCACGCCCCGGTCTCCACGCCCCGGCAAAAAAAGGCGGTCAGCCCTGCAGGTGGTCGCGGGCGAAGTCGCGCAGCGAAACAGGCTCACGGCCCAGAAGCCAGCCCAGAAGGCGCGGGTTGCCGCTCAGACCGAACGCCTCGTAATAGCGAAACATCGCCAACAAGGTGGCGATGGCATAGCCCGAAAGACCCGCGGCCACCGCTCCTCGGCGCCAGGCCTCGCGGTCGACCACTTTCACCGTCACCGGCCGGCCTGCGCTTTCTGACAGGATGGCGGCCACCTCGGTCTGGCTCAGCGGCGGCGTACCGGCAAGCTCGTAGATCGCGCCGGCGTGCCCATCCTCCACCAGCACGCGGGCCGCAACTGCGGCCACATCAGCCAGGTCGACGAAACTCAGCCGGGAAGCAGCGGCATAGGGCACAGGATAGCGGCCCTGGTTCAGGATGGCCTCGGTCGCAGCCAGGATGTTCTGCATATAGACGGCCGGTTGCAGGATGGTGAACGCCAGCCCGGACTCGAAGAGAAGCTCCTCCACCCGCAACTTCTGCCAATGATGGGGCATCTTCTCGGTCTGCGGGTGCAGCACTGAGTGGTAGACGAAGCGCTCCACCCCGGCGCTCGCCGCCGCCCCGATCACCGTGCGGCCGATGGCGACCTCGTGCGGGTGCATATTTGGGCAGATGTGGTAGACCGCCTGCACCCCCTCCATCGCTCGACGAATGTCGGCCGCATCCTCGAAATCGCCGGCAATGACCCGCTGTGCGCCCGCTGCGGCCATCGCCGTCGCTTGCGCCTGGCTGCGCACGAACGCGACCGGGCGTTGGCCGTGCTCGGCCAGCGCCCGGATGACCGCCCGGCCGGTCTTGCCCGCGGCCCCTGTGACCAGGATCATGCTCGGTTCTGCCTCTCAGCGATAATCGAAGACGACCTTGATCGCCCCACTCCGCTTGTCTTGGGCGGTCTTGATCGCCTCCTGCCATTTCGCCAGCGGGAAGCGATGGGTGATGAGGCCGTCGATGGTCAGCTTGCCCTGCCGCAGCAATTCGATCGCCAGGTCGAAGGTCTGCATCTGCCGGCCTTCCCATGTCTCCTGACCATGCGAGTTGAGTCCGATCAGGTTGACCTCCTGGTGCCACACCGGCGTCAGGTCGAGGCCAAGCGGCTTGAGCTTGATCCCGGCCAACACCACCGTACCCCCGGCCCGCGTCCAACGCAGACAATCTTGCAGGGTCGCGTCCGAGCCGACGCAATCGTACACCACATCGAAACCGCCCAGACACATCCGGCTGCCCATCATGCCCTCGTAGCGTTTGGCGCCGGTGATGTGGCTGGTGGCGCCATAGCCGTCGTCGCCATCGAAAAAGCCATCGGCGCCCAACTTCTGCGCCATCTGGCGTTGGTGGGGATAGCGCGCGGCGACAGTAATCTGGCAGTCGGGCGACAGCGCCCGCAGCGCCTGGACGACGTTGAGGCCGACGACGCCGCTGCCCAATACCAACGCCTTTTCGCCTGGTTCTGGCAGGCGGCGCAGGGCCGTGCGCACCCCCACCGCCAACGGTTCGACCAGCGCCGCCTGGTCGTCGCTCAGGTCATCGGGCACAGGATAGACTTCGGTCTCGTGAGCGGTGTAGCCATCGCCCCAGCCGCCGCCCACCCCGCGCGGCCCCAGCCCCAAAGAACCGTTCTCGCAAAGGATGTAATTGCCGGCGGCGCACTGCCGGCAGAGCGGCTCGATCTCCTGGCTGCGGCAGGTGGCGGCCTGGAAACGCGTGTGCATCATCGCCCGGTCGCCCACTTTGAAGCGCGTCACGCCCGGTTCGACCTCGGTCACGACGCTTAGCACCTCATGCCCCAGATAGTAGCGCGTGGTTCCGGGCAGCGCGGCCGGGCCGATCTTGGGGTCGGCCTCGACATTGAGCAGGGCGAGGTCGCTGGCGCAGATGCCGCAGACCCTGTTCTGCACGCGCAGCCAGCGCGGGCCGGGGAGCGCCGGTTCGGGCAGGTCTTCGCAGCGGACGGGCGAGAACGGCGCATAGACCACGCCCTTCCAAACCGGCTTCATGACCTTCACGGCCAGCATCTTGGGGATATTCTTATCGACGTAAATAGCTCTCATCGGATTAGCTCCTTAAGGTTAAGGACAAGAATCATCGCGTTTTGCCACACAAAAGGACAAAACCAACCCGAACCACGCCATGCACACTACTTCATCGCCTGTCTTGCCTGTTGCACGATGCTGCGAAAACTCAGGCTGGCGTTGGAAAGGAGCGTATCGGCGCGAAAGAAGCGCGCGGAGAGAAGGATGAAGCCATCCGTCGTTGCCAGCAAACCAGCCAGGCTGACGGCCAGTTGCCAGGCCGGCACCTGCGTGATGGTCAGCCGGGCCACCATTGCCGTGGGCGCCGTGAGCGGGAAGAGGCTGAAGATCAGGGCCAGGCCGCCGTCGGGATTGGCGGTAAAGGCATTGTTCAGCCAGATGGGCAGGAGCAACGGCAACATGACGATGAACGTAAACTGAGCGCCCTCGCGCATCGTCGGCGCTAAAGCGCCCAACGCCCCCAAGATCGAGGCATAGAGCAGATAGCCGAGCAAGAAATAGATGAGGATGGCAGCGATCATGCCCGTCGAGTAAGCAAGGCCCCCGGCTATCCCTGCGGCCGGCGCCCAACGCCCCAGTGCGACGCGGCTGCCACCCAGCCAAACCGCCATCTGAAACAAGGCCACCAGGCTGAGGCCAAATACCTTGCCGAACATCAGCTGCTTAGGGTTCAGGCTGAGCAACAACACTTCGGCGGTGCGATTCTCCTTCTCTTTGGCCACGCTTTGCAGCATGAAACCGGCGCTCATGGTGATGATGAAAAAGAGGATGAACATCGCCACAAAAGGCGCCAGATAAGCGAAGGGGCCGCTGGCGGTCGATTCATCCTTTCTCCCTTCTTGCGGCGCCAGGTCCTCACTGACCACGGTTGCCAATGGGTGCAGCGCCCGCCCGGCCAGATTGGCATCGCCGAGCAGGTTGTAGGCGGCGACGTAGTCCAGTACGGGGGCGCCGCCGATGCTGCTGAAGATGCTGAACTGCCGTGCCACCTGTGTCACCTCACCGCTGGCCAGAAAGTCGGGCGGGATGAGATAGTAGTGGTCGATGAGGCCGCTGGCGACGGCGGCTTTTGCCGCCGTTTCATCCTCGAAACGGCGGAACTGTTGTTCAGGCACGCCCGGCGCCGGCTGCCGCAACAGGCCAGAGGCATCGATGAAGCCGCTGGGGGCGCTGAGGCTGCGTGTGAACACCGTCTGGGGGTCATCCGAAAGCTCATTTCCCGCCAGGATCTGCGGCAACAACGCCAGGCCGATGATGAAAAGCGGAAAGACAAAGGTCATCAGCCAAAACGACCGCCGATTGATGGTGGTGGTGATCTCGTTCTTCATCACCAACAGGATGTTGTGCATTGCCTCGAACTCCTACCCTGCCCGGCGCGCTCGTCGGCGCCGCCAGAGCGATGCCCCCGCCGTCTGTCCATAGCGCAGCATTCCCATACGAAAGACGCGGGCGGCGATGAAAACACTGCCGGCCGCAGAAAGCACCAAGATACTCCAACTCAGCGCCAACTGCCAGGCCGGGATAGAGGTGGCGCCCCAACGCATGGCAATCGTGATAAAGGCCGTGGTCGGGAACAACGTCATGCCCACCATCAAAGGGCTGTCGGGCTGGGTGAACAGGAAAATGATGAAGAAAAACGGCAGGGTGAACAGGATATTCACCACCCCGGCGATTTGTTGGCCCTGTTGCTGGTCGGGCGCCAGGCTGCCCAATGTGGTCATCAGGCCAGCAACGAGGGCGTAGGTGGGCAGGAAGTAGAGGAAGATGATCCCCGCCAGGGCCCAGGTTGGCCGGATCGAAGCAAGCCAGTCGAGATGACGGGCAGCGACGAGCACGGCTGCGGCCAACACCGCCAACCAGAGCGCCACCTGGCTCAGCGCCACTGCCATCAGCCCGATCGCTTTGCCGCCCACCAACTGGCCCGGCGACAGCGATGTGAACAGGACTTCGACGGTGCGACTCTCTTTTTCGGTGGTGACGGCGCGCAGCATGTAACCGGCCGACCCCATGACGATGAAAACGAAGAACAGGCCGACAACAAGAGGCAGCAAGAAGTTGCCGACATCGTTCTCGCCGCTGTACCGCTTACCATCGAGCGAACGCAGCGTCAGGTTCAAGCCTGCCGACAAACGTTTCTGCACCGCTTCTGGCTGACCTGCCAGCAAACCCAGGCGCACCACCTGCTCGAACTGATCCTGAGCCGCGCTGGAGGGCGGATCGCGCCAGTAATAGAGATGCGCCTGCCCGTTCATCCCATAATCTGGCGGCAGCAGATAGTAGCCCTGGATCTCGCCCGCAGCCAGCGCCGACCGAGCTGCCGACTCAGAGGCATAGGCCCGGAGGGAGAAATCGCCGGCCGAATTCAGGACGCCGGAGGTGAGCAGGCCTGACTGATCGACATAGCCAAGCGGTCGGGCTTCTTCCTCGTGGCGGATGGCAATGAGGGCGCTGATCACGATTACAGCCACAATCAGCAGCGGCACGGCCAGCGTTGCCACCAGAAACGAACGCCTGCGCACCTGGTTCAGATACTCGGCCCTTGCCACCAGCCAGGCTTTAGCCACGGGCCGCCTCCTCAGCCGTCCGCTGGCCCTGCACCACGGTGATGAAGATGTCATCCAGCGATGGCTCGGCCAACTCGAAACGCTCGACCCGATAGCCATCGCCCGCAGCCAGGCCCCGGAGCACCGCCTGGGCGCTGACGCCGGGCGCCAGGGCCAGATGCCAGCTGCCGTCCACCTGTCGCGCCTCCAAAACACCGGGCAGCTGGCCGAA
Source organism: Caldilineales bacterium (assembly GCA_019695115.1). Taxonomy (GTDB): domain Bacteria; phylum Chloroflexota; class Anaerolineae; order J102; family J102; genus SSF26. Next base: position 11,972 of record JAIBAP010000038.1, read on the forward strand.
ATCGCCCTCCCCCCTCACCACCACGGCATCGCTGGCGAAGCGGCGCTTGATCTCATCCACCGGCCCATAGAGCACCGAACGGCCCCGGTCGATGAGGACGATGCGATTGCACAGCGCCTCGACCTGGTGCATCTGGTGGGTGGACATGAGGATGGTGCGCCCGGCCTGGCGCTGTTCGGCCATGATCTGGATCACCAGGCGGGTGTTCACCGGGTCGAGACCCGAAAACGGTTCGTCGACCACGATCAGGTCCGGCTCGTGGATCAGCGTGGCGATGAGCTGGGCCTTCTGCTGCATACCTTTGCTCAGATCCTGCACCCGTTTCTGGCGGTGGTCGAAAAGATCCAACCGCTTCAGCCAGCCGACCAGCCTCTGCCGGGCGGTCTTCTCGTCCAGCCCTTTCAGCGTCGCCAGATAAACCAGCACCTGTTCCAATTTCTGGTCTTTGTACAGCCCCCGGTCTTCGGGCATGTAGCCGATGCGGTTCTTCTTGGCCTCGTCCATCCTGCCGCCAAAGACCAGGGCCTCGCCGGCGTCGGGTCGGAAGATGTCGAGCATCATGCGGATGCTGGTGGTCTTGCCGGCGCCGTTGGGGCCGAGCAGCCCGAAGATCTCGCCGGGGAAGACCTCGAACGAGACATCGACCACAGCCTGTACATCACCGAAGCTCTTCTTCAGGTGGGAGAGGGAAATGGTCGGGTTTGGCATGGTTGTCGTGCGTTCGGCTGGGGCGGCGGGCGCGGTGGTGAGGGCGGTGGTGGTTAGGGCATGGGCAGGGTGCGACCCCATTGTGGCATGGGCGCAGTGATATGGCAAGCCGGGTATGGACTTCGAGCACAGATTGGCTACAATGGGGCCGACGAGCACCCCACCCCCCACCGCAGCGCCTGGCCCCACTACCATGACTACCACCATCGCCCTCGCCGGCAAAGGCGGGGTCGGCAAGACGACCCTCGCCGGCCTCATCGTTCGCTATCTGGCCGAGTCACAGCCCGACCCCATCCTGGCCATCGACGCCGACCCCAGCAGCAACCTGAACATGGTGCTGGGCCTGGAACTGGGCTGGACGGTCGGCGACATCCGTGAAGATCTGCTGTCGCAGGTCAAGCAGTCGTTGACGGCCGGCGGCGCCGCCATGGGCAGCCTGCCGGGCGGGCGCACGAAGCGCGACTATCTGGACTACGAGGTGCGCAATGCCGTGGCCGAAGGCAGCCGTTTCGATCTGATTGCCATGGGGCGCTCGGAGGGGCCGGGCTGCTATTGCGCGGTCAACCACAACCTGCGCGAGGTGGTGGACGCCATCAGCAAGCACTATCGCTACGTGGTCATCGACAACGAGGCGGGGATGGAGCACCTGAGCCGGCGGACGACGCGCGATGTGCAGCACTTGATCGTGGTTTCGGACCCCAGCCAGCGCGGGTTGGTGGCGGCGCAGCGCATCGCCGGCTTCCGCCACGAGTTGGATATCGATATCGAGAACACCTGGCTCGTGCTCAATCGCGCCCCTCGCCAGCTGCCGGCCGAGCTAACGGCCTTCATCCACACGCTCGACTTTCCCCTGCTGGGCGTCGTCCCCCAGGACGCCGATGTGACCGAGTTCGACGCCGGTGGCCGCCCGCTGGTGGAGATCGACGGTGGTTCGGCGGTGTATCGGGCGGTGGGGGAGATGATGGCGCAGCTACTGCCGCGTGCGTAAACGGCAGAAGTGCTGGCCCACCCGGACGCTCTGACGGCTTTGTTGCAGAGTAGGTGGCAGTCAGGGTAAACTGGGTGCCTTTAGTTCAGGCATAGCTTCCACCAACGGTGTTGGCTTCCACTGCGCAGGTATGTTTCTTCACCGTTTCGTGTTCGATTTCATCCAAAATGATCATTTATCACATTTCTCGCAAACAGGGAGAAGAATCATGATTAACAACAAAACTCCACGCCTTCTTGCAGGCATCATGCTAGTGGCAGTCTGCCTCTTAATTCCCACGCGTTCACAATCCGACTCTGAAGCGACACCCACTTACGGCGAGATGACAGGCAATGGAGCACCAGGGGGACAATTCAAGAAACAAGGAGTCAAGTACCAGTACAACCTGGCCAGGGCAGTGATGGGCATACCTGCATGGAATGGTTCACGATGGCCGGTCCATTTCAAGGTCTCATCGTTCATTCTTGGGGCTCAGGAAGGTTATCGGGTTGCATTTGGCGGCTCACCGCTAATCAAGACTATTAACGGTGTTCTCACATGGGATCCTGAGAATGAGAAGACTACCTATCCTTTAGATCGTAAGACCAAAGCTGTTAGTCGCACGGCGGCATGTAAGACAGCTGACAATAGGTGGCTGTACCTTGTCGCAGCCCGTGATGTGAATGTTGACTCACTGCTCAGCTTCTTTGGAGCAGTAGGCTGCGTTGCCGGAATGGAATTCGATGGGGGGATGTCGACAACGTTGGTATATCTCGGTACCGTGAAGGAGCGATCCGTGCTTTTCCCCGTTGGTGGTGGACGACCGATTGGGACAGGACTCGTTGTCTGGCGTGCCCCGTAAAAGCGTGTGTACAAACAGAACACTGGGACGGAAGAAAGAGGTCATCGAGGTTTCGACAACCTCGACGGCCTCTTCTCCTCTATTGGCAAGAACATACAAAGATGTCAATAAAGCGAATTGAGGAGCTAGAATGCTATCTTTGGAAAAACAAGAACGCTATCGCAATATATATAAGCAAATCAATCATAACTGGCGATCTTCGGTCGAAATCTTTGCCGAACTGGCTCATCAGCCAGGGCTTTCCGGTTCTCATATCCACTGAGTCGTAAAGCGTCAGAGTGCTAATTATGTCATGCTGAGTGAAACGAAGCATCTGCGGGTCGATCACACAAGGTTGTTGCAGAGGAATTCCAGCGAAGCATCCATTCGCTACGCTCAGGACAGGTTCTCGCGTGGGCCATCCAAATCTCATGAATTGTATGATGCCTTTCCGTTAGTGCTGACCTAAGACGCGCGAGATGCTTCGCTGGTATGGTCTTCACCATGTAAGTTGGCCGATTGACCCGCTCAGCATGACACACTATCGAGGAGTTCTCTTGCATCAAATGAGAAACGGAAAGCCCTGACTTATATTGCATTTAATGATGTATTATTCCGCTTTTCGGTATTTATGGAGAGATTTATCAGAAGAGAAAATAAGATACATATTGTTGGCGATTTTCGCAAGATATGATCATTATTGTGTAATTGAGGCAGGTGAAGTTCGGAGTTGAGGACGAAATAGGAACTTGTTTCATATTGCCAAAAAATCGAATATGCTTGCCAAAACAGTAAGTTTTCACATGAGGGGTGCGACGCACTTCGCGAGCGTAAACGACTCGGGTTTCAGCACAATGTAGGTCATGAAGTCGTTCAAAGCGCGTCGCACCTGAACTGATACCCAAAACACAACCTGGAATCAATTGCTTTCGCATCACGCTCCCATTTACCACGACATCGACGATGAACAACACCCGCCTCGTTCCCACCACCTGCCCCTTCTGCGGCGTCGGCTGCCAGATTCAACTCAATATCCAGGATGATCGCATCATCCGCGTGACGACCGACTTCGACATGGCCCCGAACTATGGCAAGCTTTGCGTCAAGGGGCGCTTCGGCACGGATTTCGTCCATCACCCCACGCGGCTGAAGAAACCGCTGATCCGCAAGGACATCGTGCCCGGCCAACCCTTTGGCAAGGCCCGCCGCGCCGTCTCGCTGGCCGCAGACTATCGCGAGGCCACGTGGGATGAGGCGCTCGACCTGATCGCCGACCAATTGGTGGCCATCTACCGGCAGTCGGGCGGGGACGCACTGGGCACCTATTGCTGCGCCAAGGCCACCAACGAAGACAACTACATCTTCCAGAAGCTGTTCCGCACCATCTTCGGCACCAACAATGTCGATCACTGCTCGCGGCTGTGCCATGCCGGCTCGGTGGCGGGGCTGATGCGCACCATCGGCTCGGCGGCCATGTCCAACAGCATCGAGGAGATGGAGACTCTCGACACCTTCCTCGTCACCGGCTCCAACACCACCGAAAACCACCCCGTCATCGCCCTCAGCCTGAAGAAAGCGGTGGAGCGCGGGGCCAAATTGATCGTGGTTGATCCGCGCCACATCGAACTGGTCGATTATGCCGCCCTCTGGCTGCAACAGCGACCGGGGACGGATGTGGCCGTCTTCCACGCCATGGCCAACGTCATCGTCAGCGAGAAACTGTACGACGCCGACTACATCGCCAGGCATACCGAAGGCTTCGAGGCCTACGCCGCCACCCTGGCGCCCTTCACGCCCGCATGGGCCGAGGGCGTGAGCGGCGTCCCCGCCGCCAAGATCCGGCAGGCGGCGCGCATGTACGCGCAGGCAGAGACGGCGGCGCTCTATTGGGGCATGGGCATCAGCCAGAGCACGCACGGGGCCGACAACGCCACGGCGCTCGTCAACCTGGCCATGATGTGCGGGCATCTGGGCAAATACGGCGGCGGTCTGAATCCGTTGCGCGGACAGAACAACGTTCAGGGCTGCTCGGATATGGGCGGGCTGCCCAACGTCCTGCCCGGCTACCGCTTCCTCACCGACCCGGCCGTCCGTCAGCAATTCGAACAAGCCTGGGGGAGGCCGATCAAGCCCACGCCCGGCCTGACCGCGGTGGAGATGGTGCACGCCGCCGACCGCGGCGACATCCGCGCCATCTATGTCATGGGCGAAGACCCCATGACCTCGGAGCCAAACCTGAATCACGCCCATCACGCCCTGGAAAAGCTCGATTTGCTGGTGATCCAGGACATCTTCGCCAACGAGACGGCGCTGTACGGGCATGTCATCCTGCCGGCGGCCAGCTTCGCCGAGAAATCCGGCACCTTCACCAACACCGAACGCCGGGTGCAGCGAGTGCGGCCGGCCCTGCCCCCGCCCGGCGACGCTCGCCCCGACCTCGACATCCTCCTCGACCTGGCCCGCCGCCTAGAAGCGCGGCTCGGCATCCATGTGCAGCCGGGGTGGGATTACGCCGGCCCGGCCGAGGTCTGGGCCGAGGTGGGGCGGCTGGCGCCGGAATTTGCCGGCATCACCTACCAGCGGTTGGAGAAAGTCGGCATCCAGTATCCGTGCCACGATGAAGACCACCCCGGCACCGTCTGTCTGTTCATGGACGGGGTGCCGCTCGGCAAGGGCAAGTTCTGGCCGCTTGAGTTCCAGCCGCCGGTCGAGACGCCCGACGAGGTCTACCCGCTCAATCTTTCCACCGGGCGCGTGCTCTATCATTGGCACGGCGGCACGCTCACCCGCCGCTCGGTCCTCAACGACATCTACCCCGAACCCGTCGTCGAGGTCAATCCGGTCGATGCCCATGCCATCCCTGCCGTCACCGGCGACCTGGTGCGCATCGCCTCGCGGCGGGGCGAAGTGGTGGCCCGCGTCGAAGTCACCGACCGCTCGCCCATCGGCGCCGTCTTCTTGCCCTTCCATTTTGCCGAAGCCGCCGCCAACCTGCTCACGCTCGACGCACTCGACCCCGCCGCCAAAATCCCCGATTTCAAGAACACCGCCGTCGCCATCACCCCGGCCGAGGAGCACGGCTGGAAGTTGGTGCTACAATGAGACATTTTGATCACTAGAGGTAGGTTCTATGCGACAGATCGTGATCTATCCCGGCGAGGATGATTATTGGGTGGTCGAATGCCCCAGTTTGCCGGGCTGCATCAGCCAGGATCGGACGAAAGAGGAAGCCATTGCCAACGCAAAGGAGGCTATCCGGCTCACCATCGCCGTCCTTGAGGAAGATCATCTCCCTGTTCCTTATGCTTAACGACCTGCCAACGGGCGCGCTTCCCGTCGCCTACCACTTGTACGAGCGCGGGCGCTGGGCGGAGGTAAATGCCGCCATCGTCGAAGAAACCTCGCTCTGTATCCACGTCAACGGGCAGGAGTTGGCAACCTACCAGTGCTCGCCCCTCGACCAGGAGGCGATGGCGCTGGGCTTTTTGCGTTCGGAAGGATTGATCGCCGGCCTCGAAGACATCGCCGTGGTCGAGCTTTCGGGCAGGGGGACGTGCGTGGATGTGTGGCTGAAGAAGGAGGTCGAGCTGCCGCAACGCCGGATCAAGACAACCGGCTGTGGCGAAGGGGTGACGTTCGATGACCTCAGCAAGGCGCGGGCGCCGTTGAACGACGAGCTCATGGTCGCGCCCGAACGGATCTTCGCCCTGTACGAACAGATGAGCAGAAGGATCGCCCTCTATCCTCTCACGCGCGGCATTCATGCTTCGGCGCTGTGCTCGCCCGAGCAGGCGCTGATCGTGGCCGAGGATGTGGGGCGGCACAACACACTGGACAAGCTGTGGGGCAAGGCCATGCAGCAGGGGATCAGCGTGACCGGCAGGATCATCGTCACCACCGGGCGGATCAGTTCCGAGATGCTTGGTAAGGCGGCCAAGATGGGCGTCGGCATCATCGCCTCGCGCACCTCGCCCACCAGCCGTTCGACCGGCCTGGCCCGCGCCTGGAATATCACGGTGGTGGGCTATCTGCGCCGCGAGAGTATGCGCGTCTATTCGGCGCCGCAGCGACTGTGCGCACCGGGGACGGCAGCGCCACTGTCAGTGACCGTGCCGCCATCATCCGACCTCGTCGCGTCTGGCGTAGGACCCTGAGTTTTGCCGCCATGCCTGACCAAATGCGTTGGCTTGTCCCGCACACGATCCTTTACCACCACGCCCGCAACCAGCAGCGTGGGCGTTTGCGGGCGGCCTCGATGTTCGTGGACATCTCCGGCTTCACGCAGCTGACCGAGACCCTGATGCAGCATGCCAAAGACGGAGCCGAGGTGTTGACCGAGGTGCTGAACAGCATCTTCCACCCCATCGTGCAGGAGGTTTACGACCACGGCGGCTTCATCTCCACGTTCGCTGGCGATGCCTTCACCGCCCTCTTCCCGCTGCGGGAGCCAGAAGCGGTTGTGCACGCCACCCAGACCGCCTTCTTCGTCAGCGAGTTCTTCGCCCGCAATCGGCTGGTCGAGACCAAATACGGGAGCTTCGAGCTGGGGGCCAAGGTGGGGCTGGGGGTAGGGCGGGTGGAGTGGGGCATCCTCGGTCAGGGGATGCACGCTTTCTACTTCCGCGGCGAAGCGGTGGATGAGTGTGCTGCCAGCGAACACCACGCCAGCCGCGGCGAGATCGTGGCCAGCCAGATGCTGGTGGACAAGTTGGGCGGGCAGGCGTCGGCGGTCGCTGTTAGCGGCGGTTTTGCCCGGCTGCTGAGCCTCGATGCCGCCGTTTTGCCGCGCTTGCGCCGGCGGCCCCGGCCGGCGCGAGGCGCCCTGGCCCCCTTCCTGCTCGACGCTGTCATCGATCTGACGCAGCGGGCCGAATTCCGCACTGTCGCCAGCATCTTCCTCGCCTTCGATGAACCGGGCGACGAGAAGGCTCTCGATGCCTTCACCTCAGAGGTGCTCGAACTGGCCCGCCGCTATGGCGGCTACTTCAATAAGATGGATTTTGGCGACAAGGGCGGGGTGATGTTGCTCTTGTTTGGCGCACCCACATCGTACGAAGACAATCTCGCCCGCGCCGCCAATTTCCTGCTGGCGCTGCGGGGCGAGGGGGAGCGGGCGGAGGTGAGCTGGCGGGCGGGGCTGACTTTCGGCACCGTCTATGCGGGGATCATGGGCGGTGAAGAACGCTGTGAATACACGGCCATCGGCGACATCGTCAACCTGTCGGCGCGGCTGGCCATGCACGCCGCCTGGGGCGAGGTCTGGGCCAGCGCCGAAGTGCGGTCGCTCCTGGCCGGCGACTACGACTTCGAAACCCAGGGCAGCCATCAGTTCAAGGGCAAGGGCGCGGCGTTGGAGGTCTTTCGTCTGCTCCGCCGCAAGGAAGTGGGCGAGAAACTCTATGCCTCGCCCATGTTTGGCCGCCAGCACGAGATGTCGGTTCTGCACTCGTTCCTGGCACCAATGCTGGAGCGGGGGCGCTTCGCCGGCCTGATCTACGTCTATGGCGAACCCGGCATGGGCAAGAGCCGGCTGGTGTATGAGGTCAGACAAGACCTGGCGAGCAGACATGCCCTCGGCTGGGCCTACTGCCCCAGCGAAGGCGTCCTCCGCCAATCGCTTAACCCGATCGTCTACTACCTACGCGGCTTCTTTGGCCAGTCCAAAGAGCAAAGCGAGGACGAGAACAAAGCCCGCTTCGGCGCCGCCCTGACCGGGCTGATCGGCCGGCTGCCGGACAACCCAGAGGGGGCCGAGCTGGGGCGAGAATTGGATCGCACCCGCTCGATGTTGGGCGCGCTGGTCGACCTGCGCTGGCCCGGCTCGCTCTACGAAACCCTCGAACCCAAACTGCGGTTCGAGAACACGCTCACCGCCCTCGTCAGCCTGATGCAGGCCGAGAGCCGACTGCATCCGCTGGTGATCGAGATCGACGACGGCCAGGTGATGGACGCCGACACGGCCAACCTGCTGCAACTCCTCACCCGCGAGGCGGCCGATTTTCCCGTCGCCTTCATCGTCAGCGCCCGCTACCGCGACGACGGCAGCAAGTTCCGAGTGCAAGTGGATGAAGCGGTGGCGGTGAGCGAGGTTGATCTGAACTATCTGGCCGCCAATGACCTGCGTGCTTTTGCCGAGCAGTCGCTGGGCGAAGTCCTGGCCGATGACGTAGTCGATCTGCTGGCCGAAAAAACGAACGGCAACCCCTTCTTCATCGAGCAATTGGCGCTCGACCTGCGGGAACGAAAACTGCTGGTTGTCGACCCGGGCGGGAAAGGCCTGACCCTGGCCCCGGCCTACGCCACCGAGGTCCCCACCACGATCACGGCCGTGCTGGTGGCCCGGCTCGACCGTCTCTCGGCTGCGATCAAACAGGTGGTGCAGACGGCGGCCGTGTTGGGCCGGGAGTTCGAGCTGCTGGTGCTGTCGCACATGCTGCGCGGCGACGCCGAAATGAGAACAAAGGTGGCCGCAGCAACCGGACAGGATATTTGGTCGGCGGTGGATGAACTGCGCTATCTGTTCAAGCACGCCTTGCTGCGCGATTCGGCCTACGACATGCAGTTGCGCGCCCACCTGCGCGGGCTGCACCAGGCCGCCGGCGAAGCCTTCGAGACCGTCTATGCGCGCGATCTTGCCAGCCGCTATGTCGACCTGGCCTACCACTTCGAGCAAGCGGGCGTCGTCGACAAAGCCCGGCGCTACCTGCACCAGGCCGGCGATCAGGCCAAGGCCAACTACCTGAACCAGATGGCGCTTTCGCTCTTCGAGCGGCTGTTGGCACTGCTCGACCCGCACGACCCGGCGCGGGCAGCTGTCTACGAACAGCGGGGCGAGATCTACGCCACCATCGGCGAGCACGACCTGGCCCTGCAACAGTACAAGGCGGCGCTGGCCAGCCTGAGCGCCAACACCGGCCTAGCAGTCGATCGCGAGGCGCCTGGGCTTTACCGCAAAGTCGGCCTGGTGTACATGAACAAGGGCGAGTATGCGGTGGCCTTCGAGTGGATGGGCCGGGCCGAGCGCATAGCGTTGGAAGCTGGCAATACCGAGATGGCTCGCATCCACACCGCCACCGCCGCCGTGCTCTACCGGCAAGGCAAGGCCACCGAGGCCCTGAGCCGCTGCCAGATGGGTTTGGAGATCGCCGCCCAACTGAACGAGGCGGCTGAGATCGCCTACGGCCACATGCTGCGCGGCACCATCCACACCGGGCTGGGCCAGCTCGACGAAGCCATCGCCGACTACGAGCAGAGCCTGGCCCTGAGCCGCAACCTGGGCGATTTGCAGCAACTGACGAAGGCCGACAACAGCCTCGGCGCCGTCTACTACTACAAGGGCGACTGGGAGCGCGCCATCCATCACTATCGCCAGAGCCTGGAGGTGGCCGAGAAGATCGGTTATGTCGACCAACAGGCTACCGTGTCCAACAACCTGGGCGAGATCTTCATCATCCAGGGTCGGCTGGCCGAGGCCGCCGCCGCCTTTCAGAGTTGCCTGAATACCTGGCGGCGCACTGGTTTTCAGGTGGGGGTGGCGCTCTCGTATTGGAACCTGGCCCAGGTTGCGGTCATGAGCGAGGAATGGCAGGCGGCCCTCGACCACCTGCAACGCAGCCTGGAAACGCTCGAACGTCTCGGCGCGCGCGATTGGCTGACAGCCGAGGTCTATCGGCTGCTGGCCGAGGTGCACCTGGGGTTGGGCAAACTGGCCGAGGCCTGGCGCTACGCCGATCAGTCACTCGAAATCGCGACCACACAGGACCTGAAGCTGATCGAAGGCAACGCCCGCCGCGTCCAGGGTCGCCTCCACCGCGAACACAATCGCTGGCAAGAAGCCGAACAAGCCTTGCTGGCCAGCCTGAAACTGGCCGAAGAACTGGGCATCCGCCACGAGCAAGGGCAGGCGTTGATTGAGTTGGCGCATCTCTATCGGGCCTGGGAGCAGACCGAAGCAATCGACGCCCACGAAAGCACGGTGGAGGAGATTTTGAACCGCGCCATCACGCTGTTCGAAGAACTGGACGCGCGCTGGCATCTCGACAGGGCGCGGGCCTTACGCGCAGAAATCAGGGCGATCGGAGGCTGAGAAAGATCAATGTCCGCGCTCGCCATCTTGCAGCAGACTCCGGGTTTCGCCGATCTGCCCACGCCCGATTTGGTCGATCTGGCAGACAGGATGAGCCAGCGCACTTTTGCACGGGGGATGATCATTTTCCATAAGGGCAGCATCGGCCAGAGCCTCTATCTGATCGGCTCCGGCCATGTACGGATTTTTCTGCTTAGCGAGACGGGTCGCGAGATTTCGCTCGAAGTTTTGTCTCGTGGCGATTACTTTGGCGAATTGGCGCTGCTAGACAATCTGCCGCGCTCGGCCGGGGCGCTGGCCATGGAGCGAACGGTGACGTATACCCTGCAGCGCGAGGATTTCTGGCGGCTGCTCGACGCCCACCCCAGGCTGGCTCTGCCGATGTTGACGCTGATGGGAAAGCGGCTTCGGCAGATGATCGACTATGCCGAGCATCTGGCCTTTACCGATGTGCAGGGTCGAGTGGCGGCCAAGCTCCTGGAGTTGGCGGAGCGCTTTGGCGAGACGACAGGTGGGGCAAGCGGCGGAGGCGGAGCGGGCATCGATCTCGTGTTGCCGATGACGCAGGGCGAGCTGGCAACCTGGGTAGCATCCAGCCGCGAGAGCGTGAACAAGGTGTTGGGAGTTTTCCGGGACCAGCGTTTGATCCGGCTGGACGGGCAGCACATCGCCATCCTCGACCAGCGCGGCCTGCGGCGGTGGCTGGCCAGCGCCAGGGTGTGATGAAGTTCACAGCCAGATGGTGAGCGACCTCATTGGCGGCAAGGATAAAGGGGTGTATGCTGCCCCCATCAATCCCACTTCCTCCACACCACACAAAGGAGAATTTCTCGATGACAACCGAAGCTGTACAGAGCATCATTGGCCGGGCCGTCACCGAAGCGGCCTTCCGCTCCGCTCTCTTTGCCGATCCCGATCAGGCATTGGCCGGTTATGCGCTGACCGACGCAGAAAAGGCATCATTGCGAGCGATCGATTTCGAGACGATGGATTCATTTGCGGGCGCGCTGGATGATCGCATCTCCAAGGCGTTTGCCCTCGGTTCGCTTTTTGGCGCCGACATGGGTGCGGCGGCATTGGGCGGCATGGATGCTGGCAGTTCTGCGGGGGCGGGCCTGGGAGCGGCTGATCCGGCCGGGTCTGGCGCTACCGGATTCGCGGCCTGGGATCCGGGCAATTCCGGCGACGCCGGATTCGCTGCCTGGGATCCGGGCAATACTGGCGACGCCGGATTCGCTGCCTGGAGTCCGGATAATGCCGGAGCAGGATTGGGCGCTGACGCAGGCAGCGCCGGCAGCGTAGGCCTGGGCGCTGATGCAGGCAGCGCCGGCAGTGTCGGCCTGGGCGCCGACGCCGGTAGCGCCGGCAGCATGGGTCTAGGGGCTGATGCAGGCAGCGCCGGCAGCGTGGGCCTGGGCGCCGATGCTGGCAGCGCTGGCAGCGTGGGCTTGGGCGCCGATGCTGGCAGCGCCGGCAGCGTGGGCTTGGGCGCCGATGCTGGCAGCGCCGGCAGCGTGGGCCTGGGCGCCGACGCCGGCAGCGCCGGCAGCGTGGGCTTGGGCGCCGACGCCGGCAGCGCCGGCAGCGTGGGCTTGGGTGCCGATGCTGGCAGCGCCGGCAGCGTGGGCCTGGGCGCTGATGCTGGCAGCGCCGGCAGCGTAGGCCTGGGCGCTGATGCTGGCAGCGCCGGCAGCGTAGGCCTGGGCGCCGATGCCGGCAGTTCTTCAGTCCCGTTCGCAGATGGTAGCATTGGCATGGGCGCGGATGCGGGCAGTTCGGCTGGTGCGAGCGCCGGGGCGAGTGCAGGCAGTTCGGTCGTCGATGGCAGCATCGGCATGGGCGCAGATGCTGGTAGTTCGGCTGGTGCAAGCGCTGGAGCGAGTGCAGGCAGTTCTTCAGTCCCGTTCGCAGATGGTAGCATTGGCATGGGCGCGGATGCGGGCAGTTCGGCCGGGGCGGGCCAGATCGGCTTTGCCTCCGAGATCATGCGCAACCCCTGAAACCACCATCGCGGATGCTGAGCTTATCTGCCAAACTGCGCTCTGTGACCGTAGGATAGACAAACTGCTGTTCGGGCGCTGGATTGCCGGCAAGGTGCCGGCAATCCAGCGCCTTTGCTGTTGCACCGGAGTCGGATATGGAGAACTCGACCATGTGGAACCAGATTACCGAAGCCGTCCGGCAGCCGCCGCGCAGGACGGGCTTGTGGGCCTGGCTGGCCGCCAAAGTAGACCTGGCCCAATACCGGCCGCAGGCGGCGCCTGGGGTGGAGGTCAGCCATTTGCAGGGGCGCGAGGGCGAGTATTATGTGATCAAGAATCCCGCTGCCAAGACCTATTACCGGCTGAACGACAAGGATTTCTTCCTCTGGCAGCAGATGGATGGCACGAAAAGTGTCAAAGACCTGGTGATCGCCTTTTTCACCGCCTATGGTTCCTTCGCCTTCCCCCGTGTGGCAACGCTGGTGCAGGGTCTGAAAACAAACCTCCTTCTCAGCGATCAGCCGGCGGGCGTCTATCAAGCAACGCATCGCCAACTTGAGCAACGCCGCCCCGACCATTGGTTGAACTCACTCTGGCAGGGATTCTTGCAGCGACCCTTCGCCATCGATGGGCTGGATGGGATCATCGGCGGGGTCTATCGCCGCGTGGCCTGGCTGTTCTACACCCGTATCGTTCAAATCCTCTTCCTCCTCATCAGCATCCTGGGCCTGGTCGCCTTTGTCCGCTTGATGAGGGCGGGCGGTCACAACTTGTTCAGAAGCGGTGGGTCGGTGTTGCTTGGGCTACTCAGCCTTCTCATCGCCAATATGGTCGTCATCTTCGTCCACGAAATGGGTCACGCGCTAACCGTCAAACACTACGGTCGCGAGGTGCGACGGGCCGGGTTTATGATCTACTTTGGCATGCCTGCCTTTTTCGTCGATACCACCGACATCTGGATGGAAGCCAAACGCGGTCGTCTGGCCGTCACCTGGGCGGGGCCTTATATCAACCTCGTTTGTAGTGGGTTGGCGGTCATCCTCCTTACCCTTTGGCCGGCGATGCGAGGCGCCGGTTTCCTTTTCCAGTTCGCTTTCCTGGGCTACCTCATTGTCTTCGTCAACCTCAACCCGCTGCTGCAACTGGATGGCTACTATCTGCTGATGGATTGGCTGGAAATCCCGCTGCTGCGCTTCAAATCCCTCAGCTTCTTGCGCGAGGGTTTGCCCAAGAAATTTCGTCGCCCCGACCCCACAGCGCCGGGACGAGCGCGCTTCGCCCTGCCTTCGCTCTCGGCCTTTTCGCGCGAAGAGCGGATTTTCGCTGTTTTCGGGCTGCTTTCGGCCATTTGGTCGGTCTATGCCATCTATCTGGCCGGCTCCTTCTGGCAGCGGCAACTCGCCAACTCGGTCAACGCCCTCCTTCGGCAAGGTAATGATGCCGGCCGCTTTGCCGCTGCACTCGGCGGCGTAGCCATCAGCCTGCCCTTTGTCCTCGCCCTGGGCTTTGCGGCTTTCGCTCTGGGCCGCGGCTTGCTGAAATCGCTGGCGCGCAAGGGGGTCTTTGCCAGCAATACCCGCGTCGCCGTGCTCCTGGCTGCAGGCGCCCTCGGCCTCAGCCTCGCCCCTCGCCGGCTGGCGGCGCCCATTCTGGTCACAGGTCTGAGCCTGGCCGCCCTGATCGTCGCTGTGATCATGGCCGCTCGCAACATCCGCGTTTATGCCGGGGCGCGCAGGGTCTGGCATTTCTGGCTGCTGGGCGGTTTGGCGGCGCTGTTGTTGGCGGTCGAGGCAGCGACGATGGCTGGCTGGCTGGCGCCCGATTTGTTCTGGTTGATCAACCTGGCCCTCACCGTACTGGCGCTGGCATCGTTGGCCGGGGCGTTGTTCGAGTTCACCGCCCGCGGGCGGACGAGTTTTGGCCCGGCCTGGATTCTGATCGGCCTCGGCCTGGCCTCGGCAGCGCTTGCCACCCTCCTGAGGTCCGCCGCCCCCGAATTGCTTGTACTCGGCTTGCTCCTGCTGGCCACCGGACTCTTTTTGTACGATCTATCCTCGCGACGTCTTCAGCTGACGCTGCCACGACCCGATTTCGCTGCCGATCTCGATGACGAAGTGCGTTTACAGCGGGCGGTCGGTTGGATGATGAACGGCATCAACCATGTGGTTGGCGAAATCTCAGGCCCACGAGCCGAAAGACGAGTGCGGGCGCGATTGCAGGGCAATGCCGCCACGGCCGGCTGGCGCATCGGCATCGATGCTTCAGACACGCGCCCCCCCGCCGATATGACGCTGGCCGAGCAGGGGCGCGAGTCGGCAGAGGCTATGAATGTGCTACTCGAACTGGTGCAGGCCGAGATCGGCGATAAGCTGACAACCAGGACGCTCCAACATGCCTATGACTTGCTTCCCTGGGAAGAACGCGAGATCGGCGCTGAAGTCCTCTTTCCCCAGGTCGAGCGGGCGGCGGCGCTCAGCCGCGATTTCAGGGATACGCGCAACGACTACACGGCCCTACTGCGCCAAATGCCACTCTTTGCCAGCATGACCGCCCACGAGATCCAACTACTCGCGCGGCGGTTGAAAGCCACGACGCACCCCGCCGGCGAGGTCATCATCCGCCAGGGAGAGACCGGAGATCGCTTCTACATCATCAAACAAGGTGAGGTGGAGGTCAGCCGGGCGGACGAGCGCGGCGTGACCGAGGTGGTGGCGCGGCTCCACCGCGGCGACTACTTCGGCGAGTTGGCCCTCCTGGCTGACGCCCCCCGCAATGCCACCTGCCGCGCCCTCATTTCCACACAGACTGTGGCCCTCAGTCGCCGCGAGTTCGAGCTGCTGGTGAAGAACCGCTTTGCCATGCGCGAAAAGCTGGACAGGTCGATCACCCACGCCGACCTGTTGCGCCGCATCCCCCTGTTCGACGAACTGGATGGGCGGCAAATCCAGCAGCTCACCGCCGAATTGCATCCACGCCAGCTTGAGGCCGGCGTCGAGTTGATCCGCCAGGGCGAGGAAGGCGACGCCTTCTACATCATCGAGGCCGGGCGGATGCAGGTGTCGGTCGGCGAGCTGGGCCAGGAGCGCATCGTGCGCGAGTTGGGGCCGGGTGAATATGTGGGCGAGGTGGCCTTGCTGCACAAGGTGCCGCGCACGGCCACGGTGCGGGCGCTGACGGCGGGACGGGTGTTGGTGCTGGACAAAGAATCGTTCGACCGTTTCGTTTCCATGCATTTGCAGGCGGGTCGCATGCTAGAGCGCACAGCCAGCCGCCATCTGGTCGATTCGCGCCGGGCGGCGCTCTCAGCCGCCTGATTCCAACACCCAAACGCACCTACGAGTCGCCCTTCACCCTCCGCCTCATCGTCCATCGTCCTCCGTCCTCCGTCCATCGCCCCATCCTGCGCGAAATGCGCCGCCAATCAAGCTGACCTGGGTTGCAATTTGCTGATGCGGCGCTGCCGCTCATACAATGGCCGTATGAGGAGGCGCTATGAACTGCTGGCATTGTGATCGCCCCGCCCACGCCTGTTGCCGTTTCTGCGGGCGGGCTGTGTGCAAAGAACATACCCAGGTTTTTCCCCACATCGAAGCCATCTACCGCAACGATCAGGGCGCATACAAGGCCCTGGTGGTGGCGAATGCTGTCTATTGCGGCGCCTGTCAGCCGCGCGAAGACCCTATCGATCTGCCGCCGTTACCCTGAAGCGCACGAAGACGACGGCCAGGAGAGGCTTGGGGAGAGGCCGACGAGAACTCGGGCCACTGAGTCGCGGCCTGGGGTCGTGAAGCCCGCCGCCGGGGGCCTCGGCAGGCGCAGAAAAAGGAGTCACGCCACTTTGAGCAGACGGTCAACATTGGTATGATGAACAGTCGCGCTTTCTGCGCCCTGCTTTCCCCACCCCCGACCGCACTCAGGCCCCATCCGCATGCCCGACCCCATCCTCGCCCCCGGCCTCATCCCCGAACCGCCCGCCGTCCCCCTGGTCGATCGCGGCGCCGGCTTCAAAGAAGGAACCGCCCTCTACCTGGTGCGGCACGGCGAATCGATGACCAACACCTACGAGAACATCCACGCCTTCGACCCCAACCTGACGGCGTTGGGGTGGGCGCAGGCGCTGGCCGTGGCCGGGTGGATGGCCGAGCAAACGCCGGTGGATGTGGTCGTGACCTCGCCCCTCCGTCGAGCCTTCAGCACCGCCCTGGCCATCGCCCATGCTCAGGGCCTGAAACCGGTGGAGATGCCCGGTCTGGAGGAGTTCAGCCACGAGTTCTGGGATGAGATGCCCTTCCATCACCCCACCCGCCCCTGGTGGGGCCGGCTGGACTGGGAGCCGACCTTCGAGCAGGCCCCCATCTTCGTTGCCTTCCGCGACCGCGTCTATCAGGCCCTGGCCGAAGTGCTGGAACGATTCGGCGGCCAGCGCATCTGCCTGGTCAGCCACGGCGGCACCATGAGCGTGCTCACGGCGGCGATGGTCGGCAGCCAGCACCTGGGGGTGTGGAACGCCAACACCGGCGTCAGCCTCTTCGTCTGGCCGGAATGGAAGCGCTGGCTGGTGCACTACATCAACCGCACCGAACACCTGCTCAGCCTGGACGCCAGGCGCTTTCCCCGACTCGAAGGCGCCCTGCCAACCGACAACGGCCTCTGGCGGCTGCCCGACTCCCCCACCCGTCCGCAGGTCGATCCTCGCCTCGGCTACCTGGCCAATCTCCTCCAGCGCAAACACCGCATCCTCTTCCTGTTCCCGCCCGACCCGTTCACCCCCGTGCGCGTCTCGCTGCGCGCCCGGCGGGCCATGGTCGTCGGCGTCGACCCGTTGGCGCTGGAAGCCGGCGAAGCCCATCGCGCCCGGCTCAACGCCAACCATATCCGCTTCGAGCACCTCTTCCTGCCCCTGCCCTACCCTGACGGCTACTTCCACTTCGTCGTCTTGGGCGAGCACCCTGCCCTGGCCGCGGTAGAAGCCAGCGGCGAGATCGCACGCGTACTTGGCGAGGACGGCAGGATCATCCGCCCGGCCGCCCTCACTGGCGAGACCGTAGCCATCCCCAACGGGCTCTCGTGATCCGGCAACCATCGGCTGTTGCCCACCTCACGCTCCGGAGCGATGGGTGGCTGGCGTTGGGCTTCACCGCCTTCGGCCTCATCGTCCGCCTGTTCTGGGTCTTGCGGCCCCGCGCCGTCCATTGGGACGAGCCTGACTATCTGCTCCTGGCCCGCAATCTCCTGCGCGGCCAGGGCTACCAGATCCTCGGCCTCCCCGAAACCCATCTCCCCCCCATCGCTCCCTGGCTGGCGACGGCGTCGCTGGCCCTGGGGACACCCGTCGACCTGGCCATGAGCCTGTGGCACGCCCTGGCCGGCGCCCTCTTCTGCGGGCTGATCTTCCTCATCGCCCTGGACATCGGCGGCCACCGGCCGGCGGCCTTGTGGACCGGTTTGCTGGCTGTCGTGGCCTCGCCGCTCGTCGTCCGCCCCCTCTACTGGGGCAGCATGACCGAATCGCTGTTCTTGCTCTGGCTCTGGCTGGGGCTGTGGGCGGTCTGGCGGCTGCTGCACGGCGGGAGCTGGCGGGCCGGGCTGGCCGCGGGCCTGGCCCTGGCCCTCAGCTATCTCACCCGACCCGAAGGTCTGCTGTGGTGGGCGCTGTTTGCCGCCGTCGCCCTGGCCCTGGTCATCGGCCGGCGCGAGTTCCGCCGGCAGGTCTGGCCGGGTCTGGCCCTCTACCTGCTCGTCTTCCTCCTCCTATCAGGCAGCTACTGGCTCTACCTCTACCGCAGCACCGGCCAATTCCTGATCAGCGGCAAAACGGGCATCACCCTGCTCCAGGCCGAGAGCGTCAACAAAGATGTGAGCGTCGTCCTCGACAGTTCCGGCCAGGAGGTCTTGTGGCTGTCGCCCGAGCGCTACCAGATCGGCATCGCCTCATCGGTCGAAAGTGACCCACTTGGCCTGCTCAAGCGTTTTGTCGCCAATCTCCGCAATCTGCCAGGCGCAGTCCTCGGCGCCCTGGTTCCCGTCCACCTCCTGGTCTTGATCGGTCTGGGGTTGTGGGCGCAACCGTGGGGGCGAAAGCAGCTGGTCGAGCAGGCGTTCTGGCTGGCCTGTCTGCTGCCGCTGGCCATCGTCCCTCTAACGCACCTGCTACCCCGCCTGCTTGTGCCCTTGCTGCCGGTGGCGCTGGTCTGGGCAGGGCAGGGCGTGCAGCGGCTGGTGGAGTGGGGTCGCGGCGCCGCCTGGCCCTGGCCGCGGCTGAGCGGGCAGATGCCCCGGCTGCTTGCCTGGCTCTGGCCGCTCTTGCTGGCCCTGTTCCTGGTCGCTCTGGCCGCCAACAGCCAGATCGACGACGAACGGGCCGGCCAGGCCACGATCACCCCCGGCCACAAACAGGCGGGCCTGTGGTTGGCCGCCAACAGCCGGCCCGACCAGGCCATCATGACTCGCAACAGCGAGATCGCCCTCTACGCCGACCGTCCCCTGGCCCCACTGCCCAACGCCGAACTCGACCAGGTGCTCGACTACGCCCGGCGACACAAGGCCGGTTTCCTGGCCATCGATGACATCGAGCTGCGGCTGCTGCGGCCGCAGTTCGCCCACATCGCCGAACCCGGCCAAACCCCACCCCAACTCGAACAAGCGGCCGTCTTTCCCGGCCCCATGCGCACCACCTACATCTTCCGCTTCCACTGACCCACCGTCATGGCTCAAGACAAGCTCATCGTTCGCGGCGCCCGCGAGCACAACCTGAAGAATATCACGGTCGAGATCCCGCGCGACCGTCTGGTCGTGATCACCGGACTGTCGGGGTCGGGCAAATCATCGCTGGCCTTCGACACCATCTATGCCGAAGGTCAGCGGCGTTATGTCGAGTCACTCTCGGCCTATGCCCGGCAGTTTCTGGGCCTGATGGAAAAGCCCGACATCGACCAGATCGAGGGCCTCTCCCCGGCCATCTCTATCGACCAGAAAGGCGCCAGCCGCAACCCGCGCTCCACTGTCGGCACCGTCACCGAAGTCTACGACTACCTGCGCCTGCTGTTTGCCCGCATCGGCATCCCCCACTGCCCCAACTGCGGCCAGCCGATCAGCCGCCAAACCACCGAACAGATCGTCGATACCATCGCCGCCCTGCCCGACCACACGCGGCTTCTCATCCTGGCGCCGTTGATCAAAGACCGCAAGGGCGAGCACAAGGCCGTGTTCGAGGATGTACGCAAGGCTGGTTTTGTACGTGTGCGCGTGAACGGCCAGGTCTTCGACGTCAACGACGAGATCGAGTTGGATCGCTACAAGACCCATACCATCGAGGCCGTCGTCGACCGCGTCATCGTCCAACACGGCGATGGCAACGGCGCCGGCATGGACTTCACCCGCCTGGCCGACTCGGTGGAGACGGCGCTGCACCTGGGCAGCGGCATCATGACCCTGACCGATGTCAGCGACCCTGACCGGCCCAGCGACCGGCTGTTCTCGGAACACATGGCCTGCGCCAACTGCGGCCTCAGCCTGCCCGAGATCGAACCCCGCACCTTCTCCTTCAACTCGCCCCACGGCGCCTGCCCCACCTGCACCGGCCTGGGCACGCAGATGGAGTTCGACCCCGAGCTGATCGTCCCCGACCCTGAACTCTCGTTGGCCGATGGCGCCATCCAGCCCTGGTCATCCGACACCAGCACCTACTACCAGGCCCTGCTCGAAGCCGCCGGCCACCACTACGGCATCCCCTTCCAGACGCCCTGGAAACAGCTCAGCCGCAAACAGCAAGACATCATCCTCTACGGCGGCAAGCGCGAGGAGGCGATACGCGTGCGTTATGTCAATCAACAGGGGATGGAGCGCGAATACCAGACGGGCTACGAAGGCGTCATCCCCAACCTCCAGCGCCGCTACCGCGAGACGACCTCGGAATATATCCGCAGCGAGTACCTGGAACGCTACATGACCCACCGCCCCTGCCCCGCCTGCGGCGGCAAGCGGCTGCGGCCCGAGGCGCTGGCCGTCACGGTCCAGGATTTGAACATCCACCAGATCACGCAGATGTCGGTCAGCGAGGGCTTACAGTGGGTGTGCAACCTGCGCGGCTTGCAGCCCGGCGAAAACTACAACGCCGCCCTGCCCGAGGAAGTCCCCCCCGGCTCGCCCCTCAGCGCCCGCGAATGGACCATCGCCCGCCAGATCCTCAAGGAGATCCAGGCCCGGCTGGGCTTCATGCAGGATGTCGGGCTGGAATACCTGACCATCAACCGGCAGGCGGGGACGCTCAGCGGCGGCGAGGCCCAGCGCATCCGCCTGGCCACGCAGATCGGCTCGCAACTGACGGGCGTGCTCTACATCCTGGATGAACCGAGCATCGGGCTGCATCAGCGCGACAACGGCCGCCTGCTGCGCACCCTCAGCGGGCTGCGCGACCTGGGCAACACGGTGCTGGTGGTGGAGCACGACGAAGAGACGATGCACGCCGCCGATTGGATCATCGACATGGGACCAGGGGCGGGCGAGCATGGCGGCCGGATCGTGGCCGAAGGCTCGGTCGAGGCCATCCTCTCCCACCCCGACAGCCTGACCGGCGCCTTCCTCTCTGGCCGCCGCCAGATCGCCATCCCCAAGCAACGACGGCCGGGCAACGGCGATTATCTGATCGTGCGCGGGGCGACTGAAAACAATCTCAAGAACCTGGATGTCCGCTTCCCGCTGGGCAAGTTCATCGTCGTCACCGGCGTCAGTGGGTCGGGCAAGTCGTCATTGGTGGTGGACACGCTGTATCAGGCCATCGCCCGGCGTTTGTATGGGGCGCACGGCAAGCCGGGCAGTCACGAAGGCGTAGAGGGGCTGGAACTGCTGGACAAAGTCATCGACATCGACCAATCGCCCATCGGTCGCACACCGCACTCCAACCCCGCTACCTACACCGACCTTTTCTCGCCCATCCGCACCCTCTTCGCCGACCTGCCAGAATCGAAACTGCGCGGCTACAAGCCGGGGCGCTTCTCGTTCAACGTCAAGGGCGGGCGCTGCGAAGCCTGCCAGGGCGACGGCATCATCCGCATCGAGATGCAATTTCTGCCCGATGTCTATGTGCCGTGTGAGGTCTGCCACGGCAAGCGCTACAATCGCGAGGCACTGGAGATCAAATACAAGGGCAAGAGCATCGCTGATGTGCTGGAGATGACGGTGGAGGAAGCCCTGGAATTCTTCGCCAGCATCACCAGCATCCGCAACAAGCTGGACACGATCTTGCGCGTCGGGCTGGGCTATATCAAGCTCGGCCAACCGGCCACCACCCTCTCTGGCGGCGAGGCCCAGCGCGTCAAGCTGGCCAAAGAACTCTCGCGGCGGGCCACCGGCAAGACACTGTACATCCTCGATGAGCCGACCACCGGCCTGCACTTCGCTGACGTGGAAAAGCTGCTGAACGTCCTCCACGACCTGGCCGACCGCGGCAACACCGTCCTGGTGATCGAGCACAACCTGGACGTGATCAAGACCGCCGACTGGATCATCGACATGGGGCCGGAGGGAGGCGACAAGGGCGGGCGCATCGTGGTCGAAGGCCCGCCCGAGCTGGTGGCCCAGCATCCTCGCTCCTACACCGGCCAGTATCTGCGCAGAGTGCTCTGACAGCAGCGAACACCCGACAGGCGTTTGACTTGCCCCATCATCCGGCATAGAATGAGCAGACCGGCGCCCAGTTGGCGCCGAGTTCGGTCTTCGTCTCACCCCGATTGGCAGCCTTGAAAGCCATGCGTCCCCAACCACTTACAGTCCCATTTCGTCTCTCTCGCGTCGTGATCTTCGCCCTGGCCCTGGTCACGGCGCTTTTTGTGACTGCCTGCGGCGGTTCTCCTTCCCCCACCCCCACGCCCACCCGCACCCCCACCCCGCTCGAACCGACGGCCACCCCCACACCCGTCCCCACCAACACCCCACTCCCCACCGCCACCCCCACGCCCACGGCCACGCCCGCCGGGACCGACACCCCCACCCCCACCGCCACCGCCACACCCACCTCCACCCCCGACCCGAACGTGATCAACCCGGCCGTGGATGCGGGCGTCTCGCCCTTCACCGGGCAGCGACTCGACCCGGCCATCCTCCAGCGCCGGCCGCTGGCGATCAAGATCGCCAACGACGAGATTGCGCACACCCGCCAGTCGGGTCTGAATCAGGCCGATATCAACGTCGAAAGCCGGGTGGAGTACAGCTACACACGCTATACTTCGCTCTTCCACAGCCAGGATGCACCGCGCGTCGGCCCAATTCGCAGCGCCCGCCTGATCGACCGCGACCTGCCGGTCATCTTCGACGCCATCCTCGGCTTCTCCGGCGCCGTCAAAGACGTGCGCGACCAGCTCTACAACTCCGATCTCAAGGATCAGATCATCGAGCAGGCGCTCAACGGCCCCTCCTACTACCGCGACCCCACCTGGGGGCCGCCCAACAACCTCTTTGCCGACACCAGCGTGTTGCGCCGCACGGCCGAAGCTCGCGGCTGGAACACGCCACCCCAGTCACCCCTGAAAACCGTTTTCTCGGAAGCGCCTCCGGCCGGTGGTTCGCCTGCCACCAGCGTCAATGTCCCCTATCCGGTGCTGCCCGTAAATTGGCGCTACGACGCCGGCACAGGACGCTGGTTCCGGTGGGCCGGCGGCGAAGCGCACATCGATCAGGCCAGCGGCCAGCAGGTCAACGCCGCCAACGTCGTCGTCTTGGCCGCCAACCACGTCGTCACCCTGATCATCGAGCATGGCGACGTGCGCCAGGGCGAGGGCCAGAACTGCCGCAACTGTTCGGTCGAGATCCAGCTCTGGGGCGAAGGCCCGCTGAAAATCCTGCGCGACGGCATGGTCTACGAAGGCAAGTGGGTTCGCCCCGAACGCTTTGCTCCCTTCCGCTTCCTCGATGCCAATGGCAACGACATCCCGCTCAAGCCCGGCAACAGCTGGTGGCAGGTCGCGCCCCTGGAGTTGGCCGTGACGACGACGCCGTAATCGGAGGTTTCAGAATGGTGACCGATACAATTCGCGAACTCGAAAACCGGTTGGCTGCTGGTGCAAGCCAGACGCCTGGGCAGCAGCGAATCGGACCTTTTGCGCGCCTATCCAACTTTGCGCGCTGAAGATCTGGCCAATGCCTGGGCTTACCACCGGTCGCATCGAGAGGAAATCGAACAACAGATTATCAATCGCGCAACCTGATAGTCCAAACATATCTTCTCGTTCTTCAAGGAGGAAGAACACATGACTACCACCGCAACGAAGCGGAGATACAGCGCCTCGGATGTCGCCAAGGCGCAGTTCAACAAGGCCATCGCCTATCTCGACCTGAAGGAAGACCTGGCCGAATACCTGATGACGCCCAAACGCGAGTTGATCGTCCACTTTCCGGTGATCATGGACGATGGCCGCGTGCAGATGTTCACCGGCTACCGCGTCCATCACAACACCGTCAAAGGCCCCACCAAAGGCGGCATCCGCTACCATCCCGACGTGACGCTGGACGAAGTGCGGGCGCTGGCGATGTGGATGACCTGGAAGTGCGCCCTGATGAACCTTCCTTATGGGGGGGCCAAAGGCGGGGTGCAGGTGGATCCCAAACAACTCAGCAAGAACGAACTTCGCCACCTCACCCGGCGCTATGCCACCGAAATCAGCATTCTCATCAGCCCGGAAGGCGATGTCCCTGCGCCCGATGTAGGCACCAACCCCGAAGTGATGGCCTGGATCATGGATACTTACTCCATGCACCGCGGCTATAGCACGCCGGCCGTCGTCACCGGCAAACCGATCAGCATCGGCGGCTCGCAGGGACGCATCGAGGCCACCGGCACAGGGGTGATGTGCACCACCATCGAAGCGATGAAGCACATGCACCTGAACTCGACCGATACAGCCGTGGCGGTGCAGGGTTTTGGCAATGTCGGCTCGGTGGCGGCCCTGCGCATGTGGGAACAGGGCTGCAAGATCGTGGCGTTGAGTGATGTCAACGGCGGCGTCTACAGCGAGCGCGGCCTCAATGTACGCGATGTCCTTCACCATCAGAAGGAAAACAACACGATCTCGAACTACCCCCAGGCCGACCAGATCAGCAACGAGGAACTGCTCACCTGCAAGTGCGATGTCCTCATCCCTGCCGCGCTCGAGGGCGTGGTGGACGAGCTGATTGCGCCGAATGTCAAGGCCAAATTGATCGCCGAAGGCGCCAACGGCCCCTGCACCACGGAGGGCGAGGCCATCTTGCTGGATAAAGGCGCCACCTTCGTCCCCGACATCCTCTGCAACGCCGGCGGCGTCACCGTCTCCTATTTCGAATGGGTGCAAGACCTCCAGGGTTTCTTCTGGACCGAAGCGGAGATCAACGAACGCCTGCGCCGGCTGATGATCGAAAACTTCCATGCCGTGTGGGACACGGCCCTGGAGAAACGGATCGACATGCGCACCGCCGCCTACACCCTGGCCATCGGCCGCGTCGTCGATGCCATCGAGGTGCGCGGGATTTATCCGTAGGGAAGGTAGACAAGTGGCAGGTGGCAAGTGGCAGGTAGGCAAGTGGCAGGTCGCTGACTGCTGACTACTTCCCTGTTTCCTTGTCTACTTGTCTACCTACCTACTTTTCTACAAAAAACGGCCCCAAATCGATGGAATCGCCGCCGGTGGCAAGCTGCGAGCGGCTGCCATCGGCGCGGCTGTAAAGCCCCACCCGCCAGCGATAGCTTCCGGCAGGGAGCTGCAGGCGGTAAGGCTGGATGAGGACATCGCCCGGCCACCAATCACGACTGAGCAGGGCCAGGCCATCCACCTGGCCCGCCCGCTCGCCCGTGGCTTCGTCCAGGACATGGTTGAAGGCCGTGAAATCACCGGCGCGGGTGGCGGCGGGCGGGTCGAGCACTTTCCAGATGAGTGTGACTTCCAGGGGCTGGCCGGCGCGGGCGTCGATGGGCAGCCGATAGCCCACCAGCGACAGACCGGCGTCGAACACGGCGGGCGGGTCGAGCGGCGTCACCCCCAGCTCTTCCAGGTTGGCGGGCGGGAGTTCAAAGAGTCGGGCGGGCGGCAGGCCGGCAGCCATCTGGCCCGACCAGACCCCATCGCCCAGCGCTTCCAGCCGGGCTGCGGTCTCGGCATCTTCTATCGTCCACAGGTAGAGGCTTGGCCGCTCGGCGGCGAGAAGCAGGGCCGGGGGCGAGGTGGGGGCGACGAAACGGGCAAACGGTGGGTTGCCGATCAGGGTGGCGATGGCGGCAGGGTCGCTCTGTTGGCCGGGGTCCACGCCGCGCACGGCCACGCGCACCTGGTCGGTTCCCAGCCGTCTGGCATGGAGGCGCGTCTCGGCCATGACCTGCTGCCAACGGCCCAGCGGCACGCCAAAGGCTTCGGCGCCAGCGCCCTGCTGGATCGCCTGACTGACCTCGGCATAGCTCCAGACCCAGATCAGGAGGACGGTGACGGCGGTTGCTGCCATCACCGCCATTCGGCCCTGAACCGGCAGGCGGACGGTCATAGCCTCCAGACCGAGGGCGAAGAAGATCGCCGGTAGGGGCAGGAGTACGGTCCAATACTGGGGATAGAGGCGGAACGGGCCGAGCGCCAGCAGGAGCAGCGGCCCGATCAGCCAGGCCAGGAGGAGGATCGCCCCCCGACGACGCTGCGGGCGCTTCAACCAAAGCACGGTGCGGCCTAACCCGATCACAACCAACGCCAGGACCAGCCAGGCCAGCCAATCGCCGCTGCGCCACCACAGGTTGGCCGCCGATGGCAGCCCGGTGAGGCCGGCCACCCCCGCCCCACCCAACACCTGCCAGGCCGAATGCCAGCGGTCGAAAAAGGCGTCGCTGGCGGCGGCCGGGGCCAGGCCGCCCAGCGCCGCCGCCAAATCGCCGCTATGCTTCGCCAGACCGAGCCTCGTCCACGTCGCCAGCCCCCACACGTAGGGAAGTAGCAAGAGAGCCGCTGCCGCTGCTCCCCAGGCCGTCCAGCGTTGGCGCCAACGCCGGGGCGCCACCAGCAGCGCCGCCAACCAACTGGCCGCCTGCACAAGCGCCAACACGTGGGCCAGAACCTGCAAAGCCGCCAGCACCGGGAACCAGAACGCCGTCCGGCTGCGGACGCGCACCACCACCTGCCAGGCCACCCACAGCAAGGCGACGCTGAACACGACCTGGATGTGCGCCCAGAGTTTGCGGTCATAGAGCACCAACCAGGGATGGACGGCCATGTAAAGCGCCGCCAGCCAGCCCAAACGACGGCCGCCAATCTGCCGGGCGAGGGCGTAGGTCAGGGCCACGGCCATGACGCCGAGCGCCCCCACCATCCATACCGCCGCCTCCGGCCGACGGACGAAAGCCAGCGGCGCGGCCAGAAGCCAGGCGTCGAAAGCCGAACGAGGGACGCCCACCGAGGTGCCGCCGCTCAGCAGCGGCAGATCGCCGCCCTGGACGATGGCCAGCGCCATGCCGGTGATGTGCGCTTCGTCGTACTTGAACTCCACCAGCCCCAGATCGAGCCAGCGCAGGGCTGCCGCCAGCAGCAACACGCCCACGATCGCCAACCGTTGCCAAAGCAGGCCGACCATCCGCTCGCTGTTCATGGCGCGATGTCCGCCGCAAAGTGTTCCATGCGCCGATGATACCCGCCCGGCTGCGGATCGAGCAATTCCGCCCGGCTGCCCGGCTGCCCGGCTGCCTGCTGGCCGGCTGGTCTTTGGCTCCGCCCGGCTGGCCTGCTATAATCCCCCCTCCATCAACCCATCCACCTTCGCATCTGGCCCCGCCTACACGGGAGCGCCACGGAGCAATCATGAACAAATACCATATCTGGACCATCGGCTGCCAGATGAACGTGGCCGATTCCACGCACGTGGGGGCCGAGCTAGAAAAGCTGGGCCTGGAACCAACCGCCGACATCGACGACGCCGATATCGTCGTCCTCAATACCTGTGTGGTGCGCCAAAGCGCCGAAGACAAAGCCGCGGGCAAACTGGGGGCGCTGCGACACTGGCGACAAACCCAACCCGACCGCACCCTGGCCCTGATGGGCTGCATGGTGGGCGTCAAGCCATCGCCCCGGCTGACCGCCGCCTATCCCTGGGTCGATGTCTTCATGGGGCCGAGCGAGGCGGCGCCGCTGGTCGATTATCTGCGCAACCGCGCTGTGGACGAAGAATTGGCCGCCATCGAACGCCAACAACTCGCCCGCCGCTACCAGGTGCAGGACGGCGTCTACCCGACCGCCTCACTCAAACACCTGGCTTTGCTCGGCGAGGCCCCGGTGGCCGCCCATGTCCCGGTCGTCTACGGCTGCTCGCACGCCTGCACCTTCTGCATCATCCCCTTCCGCCGCGGCATCGAGCGCAGTCGCCCGCTGCCCGAGATCGTGCAAGAAGTCCGGGGGCTGGTGGCGCAGGGCGTGCGCGAGGTCACGCTGTTGGGCCAGATTGTCGATCGCTACGGCTACGATTGGGACGGCTCGCCCAACCTGGTCGATTTGCTGCGGGCGGTCAACGACGTCGACGGCCTCGAGCGCATCCGCTTCCTCACCAGCCACCCCAACTATATGAGCGATAGCTTGCTGGAAGCAGTGGCCCGTTTGCCCAAGGTTATGCCCCACATCGAAGTCCCCATCCAGGCGGGCGCTGACGAGGTGTTGGCCCGGATGAAGCGCGGCTACACGTCCGCCGACTATCGCCGGCTGGTGCAGCGCATCCGCCAGATCGTGCCGGGCGCCGCCATCCACACCGACATCATCGTCGGTTTCCCCGGCGAGACCGAGGCCCAGTTCCAGCAAACCTATGACGTGCTGGAAGAACTGCGGCTGGACAAGGCCCATCTGGCCCGCTACAGCCCTCGCCCCGGCACCGTCAGCGCCCGGCGGATGGAGGACGATGTGCCGGACGAAGAAAAACGCCGCCGCCACGCCCTGCTCGAAGAACAACACGAACGCATCAGCGCCGACCTCAACCGGCGTTGGCTGGGCAAGCAGGTGCAGGTGCTGGTCGAGGACAAACACAAGGGCAAGTGGCGGGGCCGCACCCCTCAGAACCGGCTTGTCTTCCTGGACGATGCCGCCGATCGGCGCGGGCAGGTGCTGGAGGTGGAGATCACCTGGACGGGGCCGTGGAGTATGCAGGCGTGGCTGCCACAGCCGGCGGCGCTGGAGACCATCGCCCTGGTCTGATGCTGATACGAGCGCAGGGCAACGTCCACCGCCCAAAAACAGGCCCCTGCGCTTGCAGCCAGGGGCCTGTTCACGGTCGGAGAACGAGCGATGCCTACTTGCCGGCCGGCATCGGCCCGCAGGGCACGTCGAGCACCTGTTTCGGATAGATCAGGCGGGGGTTCTTGATCCCGTTTGCCTTCGCCAGCGCCTTCACCGTGGTGTGATAGTGCCTGGCGATGCCGCTGAGGGTGTCGCCGCGCTTGACGACATAGGTGCAGACCGACGGCGGGGGAGGCGGCGGGGTGACGCCATCCGCAACCCAATGGCATTTGCGCAGTTGCACATCGTCGAAGTCGAAGTCTACCTCACGTTCGACCGTGGCCCACTTCTTCAGCCCGAGCAGGTACAGCACGAGCTTGTCGGATGAGGCGGTGAAGGTGGTGGAGTAGCTGCTGTAGCTGCCCGGTGCGGTGCGCACCGAGATGCCGGAAACGGGCATCCCCCAGCGCCCACTGAGATCGGCGAGCGAGGCAATCGGCCCATCGCCGGTGCGGTAGCCCCAATGCACTTCGTAGCGATTGGCGTCCTCGTCGGCGTGCGCGGCTTCCTCGCGGATCATCGACCTGGCGCTGAACTGGTAGATGGCGCCCTTCTCCAGCCACCACACACGCTGGTAGATGCCGATCCAGCGGTCGGGCTGGGTGGCGCTCATGCCTTTGCTGTTGATCTCGAGCAGTTGCGCGTGTTTGCCCTCGGCCACCACCGGCGCCCAGGTGTCATCGTAGTAGCCGTAGTTGGCGGCGCCGCCGTTGTGATAGGCCGTCCAGTATTTGGCTGTGCCGTAGGCGTCGAAGCCGCCCTCGAAGTTGCCGTTGGCCAGCAGGTTGGGGCCGTCGCACACCAGTTGCGGTTTGGGAATGACTACCGGCGGCAGAGGCGGGTGGGTCGGGTGCAACGGTGGGGGTGGTGGGGGTTCTGGCAGCGGTTGCGGCTCGGGGTGATGCGGAAGCCCCGGTCTGCCCGGCAGCGGGCCTGTCAACGAGATGGCGTCGAAGTCGAAATCCACCTCGCGGTTCCAATCGCCCCACTTCATGCGGCCGGCGATGAAGACCGTGAGCACGTCGCCCGTTGCCTTGATCGGGAGAGAAACATCATAGTAGCCGCTGGGATTGGCCCGGTCCTGGATCGGCCCGGCATTGACCTCCTGCCAGCTCGCTTTCGACCAGTCGGTGCCGCCATCCTGGCTCAGACCAACCAAAACGACATAGCGCCAGGGGTCGCCGCCGGCCGCCAAATCATCGGCGCGCATCAGCGCCTTGAACTTGAGCTGATAGACCTGGCCTTTCACGACATGGACGGTCTGATAGATGCCGGCGGTGCTGTTGGCGTCGGCTGCATCCTTCTTGGTGTTGATCTCGATCAGCTGGGCGTGTTTGCCGACCACCACCGGCGCCCAACCCTCATCATAGAAACCATACCCGGCCCGGCCGCCAGAGGTGAAACAGCCCCAGGCGGTGCCAACAGCGCCGCAACCGCCCGTAGCTGCAAAACCGCCCTCGAAATCGCCATTCTTCAGCAATTCGCCGGTTGGGGCGTTCTTTGCTACCGAAGTGACGATCACGGCCACAAGCATCACCATCAGGGCTAAAGACAGTGCGACCGCAAGCGTACGATTCTTGAACTTCATTGTCCGCCTCCTTGAACAGAGTTCTGATTGCGAGAACGAGTGGAGGTGCGACGCACTTTCCACTTTGGAGGTGCGACGCACTGCGCGAGCGCAAATGACTCGGGTTTCAGCACAATGCAGGTCCTGAAGTCGCTCAAAGTGCGTCGCACCTGAACTGATACTTGATCCCGATGAAACCTGCTAATAGCTCAAGAATAGCAGAAAACGCGGGCGCTGTCAAGCACTTTGCGACAAAAGCGCGCGAAATTCTGGACAAATAGCGCGCGCGGGGAAGTGCGTGTTCCGTCGCTCGCGCACCCCAGCAGTCCCACAGGATGGCCCGACGAAAACGCCTCACGCTTCACGCTTCACGTTTCACGCCTCACGCTTCACGTTTCACGTTTCACGCTTCACGCTTCACGCCTCACGCCTCACGCTTCACGCCTCACGCTTCACGTTTCACGCCTCACGCTTTCACGGAACACGGAACACGCAACACGCAACAAACCTCACATCTCACCCCTCCTCCCCCAACACCCGCCGATAACACGCCAACGTCAGATCGGCAATGTGATCCCAGTTGAAATCACGTTGCGCCGCCGCCTGCGCCTGCTGCGCCCGCACGGACGCGGCTTCGGGGTGGCGCAGGACATCGAGGATGCCCTCGGCCAGGGACTGCGCCTGGCCAGGGGCCACGCACAGCCCCGTCTCGCCCGGCGCCACCACCTCGCCCAGCCCGCTGCCCGCCGCCACCACCACCGGCGTCCCCGCCGCCATCGCCTCCAGCGCCACGATGCCAAACGGTTCGTAGCGGCTGGGGAAGATGGCCACATCCGCCACCGCATACATCTGATTGCGTGTCTCGTCATCGATAAATCCCGCCAGATGGACATGGGCCGCCAGACCCAGGCGGGCAATGGCTGCTTGCAGGTCAGGCAGCAGGCTGCCCTTGCCGGCAATGACGGCGCGAGCGCCGGGAAACTCCCGCAAGATGGCCGGCATGGCCTCCACCAGCAGGTCGGCGCCCTTCTCCCACACCAGCCGCCCGACGTTGAAGATCAGCGCCTCGTCGGCGCCCGCCCACTGTGCCCGAAAAGCCGCCAGTTCCCCGCGCTGCTGGCGCAGACCGGCGTAGGCTTCGGCCTCGACGCCATTGGCGATGACCACCACCCGCTCGGCCTCGGCGCCCAGCTCGCGAATGACCTCGTTGCGCATGAAATGGCTACAGGCGATGATGGCATCGGCATGTTTTGCCAGGTAGCTCTCGGCCCTGTGGATGCGCTGATTGATGTCGGCCGTGAGATTGCCCGACATCCGGCCCCATTCGGTGGCGTGCAAGGTGGCCACGAGCGGGATGCCAAAACGCTGCTGCAGGTTGTTGGCCGCAAAGCCCACCAGCCAATCGTGGGCGTGGATCAGGTCGAAGTGTTCGCCGGACTCGATCCAGCCGGCGATGACGGCGGCGAGGGCGTCATTCATCTGCCAGATCTGATCGACGAAATCAGCGCCATCGCGCGGGCGCGGGGCCTCGACACGACGGATATGGCCGTACGGTCCAACTATCTCCTGGGCAGGCCAGGCGGAGTCGTAGCGCGGCAACACAAGGTCAACCTGGGTTCGCCGACTGAGGCGCGGGACAAGGGCGCGAACATGGGCGCCCAAACCGCCCACCCGGTTGAATTCGTATTCGGTGGCGAGCATGAGAACATGCGGCAAGGAAGCGGCTTTGTTCATGGTGTATCGGAGAGGGGAACACAGCAGGCGCCGCCCTGACGCCGAAAGAGTTGGACGGGCGGGAGCGGGACAGAAACAAGAGCCTGCACCAGGTCGGGGCGCGACTTGTGGCGGGCCAAGAGCGCCAGGGCCTCGTCGGCGGCGGCGTAGGCCAGGGCGGCCATGGGGGTGGGTGGGGCGCCGGCCAGTTGTTCATAGGCAGACGTGAAATCGGTGGGCAGGGTCGCGGGGACGGCCATCGCCCAGACCAGTCCCTCTGCCCCATCTCCGGCCCAGATGCCGAACGCTTCCTCGGCTGCCACCGACCCGGCCGCTGGAACCAGATCCGGGCGGGTCTTCACGAGATCAGCCAGGGTAAGCGGATCGCCCAGCCAAATGCCGGGGGTGGTGACGGGCAGCTGCCAGGTGGAGGTGGCATCGGGTGCAGAAGCAGCCAACGCCTGGGCGATGCGGCTGCCTGTGCCGGCAAAGGGCGCGATGCCAGGCGGCAGGGCATCGGGCAGGGGGGCCAGGCTGAGGGTGGGGAGGCCATGATCGGCCAGTTTGGGTAGGCTGGCGAGGGCTGTATGGCCTTGCGGCGGGCCGAGTACGAGCAACACATCCGGGTCGAGGGCTAGTTGGTCGGGGAGGATGGCGGCCAGGGCGGGGTCGCCGTCATCGTTGAGCGCCACCAGTTCGACCCGCGGCACGTTGCCGGCGTCGTTCCATTGCTGGATGCGCAGGCGCACAGCATGAAGCACACTGTAGCCCAGCGAGCGCGATGGCCCCTCGAAGGGCGCGATCAGGCCGATCTTGACCACCGGCGGTGCACCCCGATTGGCGCACGCGCCCAAAACCAGGCCCGCCGCCAAACCCATCAGCCCAATGCACGCCGCGGTCATTGCTGACCGGAGGAGTCTCGACATCTTTGTCGTCATCACCTGTAGGAAGAACTGTGTATCAGGAAGAGGTCACGATGCCCTCAGCCCCCGGAACCGTAGGTCTGGACGTTGAGTTGGTGTTCGGCGCCGGTGGTGGCGAAGACGTGGGCGCCATCGCCGCTGGCCACGAAGTAACAGTAGAGGGTGTCGGCTGGCTGAATAGCGGCCTGGATCGAGGCCAGGCTGGGGCTGGCGATGGGGCCGGGAGGCAGGCCGGGATAGACGTAGGTGTTGTAGGGTGAGTTGAATTGCAGGTAGTCCTCCACCTTCTGCACGGTCGGCCACCAGGTGCCTTTTTCGGGGTCGAAGCCCATGGCATATTGGGCGGTCGGGTCGGCCTGGAGGTAGCCAAAGGTCTCGTTGGCACAGGTATCGCCCAGGCGGTTGCGGTAGGTCGAGGCGATCAGCGGGCGCTCATCGGCCAGAACGGCCTCGCGTTCGATGATCGAAGCCAGGGTCAGGGCCTGGTGAAAGGTGAGACCAGAGGCGGCAATCGCCTGGCGCATATTGTCATCCACGCGCAGTTCGAGCGTCTCGAACATCGTACGCAGCACCTGGGCCGAGGTGGCGCCGATGGGGAAACGATAGGTGTCAGGGAACAGGTAGCCTTCGAACGAAACCCCGGCCGGCTTGTCTTTGATCAGCGGATAGTCGGGCAGGCCCAGCAACGCCAGGTCGCCCGACCGCACGGTGGCCAAGAAGTCAGCGGCGCCGACGACGCCGGCCTCTTCCAGCACCTGGGCGATCTCCTCAGCCCGTTTGCCCTCCGGGATGCGAACCGTGACCTCCTCAGCGCGCGCGCTCTGCAGGGCTGCGGCGATCTCCGGCACGTTCATGGCCTTCGAGAGCAGGAAGTCCCCGGCCTCAAGTTGCTGGTCGATGCCATTCATCCGCATATACAGCCGGAACAGGCTGGCGTTGCGGATCAGGCCCAGGTCTTCGAGTCGCTGCGAGATGTCGAAACCGGTTTCGCCCAGGGCGACATGGAAGGGCATGGGTTCGGCGTTGGCGTCCACCGGTGTTTCGATGGCGCCGCGGTTCAGGTTGAGATAGAACTGCAAGGCCTGATCTTCGATGGTATCGGGGTTGAGGGTGCGCCAGGGAGCGTTGACATTGCGCACCAGTTTGGCATCGCTGCCTTCCTGTCGGTAAGCTGCCGACTGCGAGCGCGTCCATTGTCCGGCAACCCAGGCGATGGCAGCGATGGCGGCAACGGTGGCAAGGAAGAAAAGCAGGCGAGGCAGAGCGCGGATGAATGACATAGTGACTGGTGATCGCCAGGTCGAGGCCTAGCCATCTTTCGGTTGGGCGTCGAAGAAGGACTGCAAGATGAGAGTGGCGGCGATGGCGTCGTTGTGGGGATGGCGGCGGCGGCCAAGCTCGCCGATGATCTCGTCGGCAGCGAAGGAACTGAGACGTTCATCCCAGAAGCTGACGGGCAACGATACCTGCCGCTCCATGAGACGAACGTAGTTGCGAATTCGTTTCGCCTGCGGGCCTTCGCTGCCATCCATGTTGTAGGGCAGCCCGACCAGCAGCCGGTCGGCGTGGTTTTCGGCGGCGATGCGGGCGATGGCGGCGAACTCTTCGCGCTTGACCCGACGGGTGATGATCCCCAGCGGCCGGGCCAGGCGGGCATCATCGCTGCCGGCTGCCAGGCCGATGCGTCGTTCGCCGATGTCGAGCGCCAACCAGGTGGGCATGGGGTCAGCAGAACGGTCGGGGCAGGGTGGCGCCTACTCTTGCAGGACGCGCACCCGGATGCGGGTGGGGATGTAGGGCAGGCGGCCAAGCCAGTCGCGGTCGAGTTCGATCACAGGCGGCCTGGCCAGGTCGAACCGGCGCTGAAGCACGGCTGCCGCCTCGGAAACCGGCACGCCGGCCAGGAGGGCGCGCACTTGGCCGGCCGGGATGGGCGCCAGGGCGTCGCCGCTGGCCGTCAGGGTCATGGCAACGGCTTCGGCCTCGAAACGGTTGAAGGTCGGTTGCCCGATCTGCACCGTGTCTTCGAGCAGGAAATTCTCGGCAGGGACGGTGTTGCGAAGCGAGCGGTCGGCCAGGCTGCGGGCGCCATCGAGATCGACGGCCGTCCCGCGCGCCAGTAGTTGCAGCGTCAGGCCCACGCTGTCGGCCTGCTCGCCGGCAAAACGGTCGTAGGTCTCGGCCAGGGTGAAGGTCTCAACCGTCTCGGGCGGGATGTACTCGCCCTGGCGCAGGCTGGCGGCCAGTTTCTCGTAGGCCAGCCGCTGCACGCTTTCCTGCAACTGGCCCAACACCCTCTCCTTGTCGGCCTGGGTGACGACGACAACATCGGCCACCGAGCCGCCGCCCGTGCCTGCTTCGTTGTTGGCGCGCAGGCTGAGGCCGAGCGGTCCCTCCACCTCACTGATCGTGCCGGCGGACACGTTTCCCTGGCGCCCCGACTCGACCGCTTCGATCGCCACCCCGGCCCGCTGCCCGATTCCGGACGGCACCGTGACCTCGGCCTGGGTGCGAAAGCGGATGTTGTTGCCCGTGACCGTGCGCACCACCGTGTTGACAGGGACTTTGACCTCGCGGGCGGTGCGGTTGATCAAGATGACGAAGCCGCGGGCCTTGCCCGCCGGCGCAAAGTCGGAGCCAGTGGCCTGGGTCGAGGCTGTGCCCTCGACGCGCGCCTGGACGAGACGCGCCGGCACCAGGCTGTTGCTGGCATTGGGTTCATCGATGCCGGTCTGGGCCGTTACCTCGACGGAACTGACGAAACGGGTATGCGCCGGGGTGAGGGTGACGGTGGCGCTGGGGAGCAGCACCATCGCCAGCCCAAAGAGCAGACCGGCGATCAGCAAGCTGATGGCCACATAGCCGAGCGAACGCGCCCACCAGGCGTCTCGTCGCCGGCGGATGACGCCATCAAAGACTGTGACCCCACCGGCCGTGGCGATGACGGGCGCAGCCAGACCCAGCCCCACCTTCTGCGGTGGGCGGACAACGGCCGGCCGGGCGGCAGTGGGCGCGGGCAGGGCAGGTTCGGGCCTGGGATAGCGCCAACGCTCGCTCGCAGCCTGGGCCGAGGCAAAGGTGGGCACGCCGGCGCGCCGGGCAAAGTAGCACACGTCGGCGTCGGCTGTGACAAGCCCCACCTGCACCCCGGCGGCGTCGGCCTGGCGGCGCAGCAGCCGCAGCCGCACCTCGCTGGCGAATTCATCGGCCGGCGCGGGCAAGACGAAGGCGACCCGCTCGCCGGCGATGGCCTGGCGGACGCCGACGCCGGCAGCGGCCAGCGTGGCCGGCGCAGGGAGATCGATGATGTGAAGGGACATCAGGAGAAGGTGAACACTTAGAAAATCGCTATCGTCCACCGATGGACGAAGGACGAAGCGTTTCGATGGAGGAATCGCTTTGGTCCTCCGTCTTTCGTCTTTCGTCAAATCAGAAACGGAACTTATGTTTTCAAAGTGACTTGGGCTTAGACAAGCGGGATGCCAGTGTTCAAGATTTCGGCGACGAAGGGGGTGGGGTCGTCGAACTCCGCACTGGAAAACGGATGTGGTTCGATGCGACTATCGAAATTGGCGCTCCATTTCATCAATTCCATTTGCATCAGAAATGAGTTCTCGAGATTGCTCATTGCTATCCCCAGGTCGATATCACTGTCATCATCGAAGTCGCCCTTAGCATAAGAGCCAAATAGATAGGCGCGATCAAAGCTAATATCATTGTTTTTCAGCATATTCAAGTATCCCTGGGCTAACTTCACAGCAGTGGTTTGATCCATGTTCTGAATTCTCCTATATCAGCCATCTATTTCGCGGCAAACGTCTTCGTTGCTGTGCGGTAGAAATCATGCCTGTAATCTTCGTAGTGTCCGCGAAGATTGAAGGTCGTCACTTGCGCTAGGAACATCCTCGTTTCAGGAGTCACATCGAGCAACGAGCGATCGGCTAAACGAACCAGGTTGTGCCAGCGAGGTAGCTCTTCATCAAATTGCTTGATGAAGTAGGCTTTGATCAGCTTCTCGGTAACAAGATGGCCGACGAAGAGCGCCCAGGCATAGTCACCGCTCTCGAAAAGGTGCTGCATCGTCACAAAGTCACGGTCGGCGGACGCAACCCAGTGCGCTACTTTTGCTGCGCGATCCGTCGCCAAATCCTCAGGCATGAGGGCGAACGGTCTCGACGGCAGCTGCCAGGGCGTCGGCCAGCCGGCTGGGGTCTCTGCCGCCGGCCTGGGCCATGTCCGGCCGGCCGCCGCCGCTGCCGCCGATGACGGGGCCGATGGCTTTGACGATGGCGTTAGCATTGACGCCGCTGGCGACGACGTCGGGCGTGGCTGCGGCCAGGACGGCCGGGCGGCCATCGAAGACGGCGCCCAACACGACGACCCCGGAACCGAGCTTGTTCCGCAGATCGTCGGCCATCAGCCGCATCCCATTCATATCCGCCACTTCTACGGTCGTGGCCAGGACGGTGATGCTGCCGACCTTCTGCGCTTTGCGGGCCAGTTCTTCCGCCTGGTGGACGATGGCCTGTTGGCGGAGTCGCTGCAACTCGCGCGCCATGTCGCTCACCTGGTCGCGCAGGTCTTGCAGCCTGGCTTCCAGGGATACAACCGGCGCACTGAGCGAGTGCGACAGCCGGTTGAGGATGCCCAGATGTTGGCGGGCGAAGTGTTCGGCTCCGGCCCCGGTCAGGGCCTCGATGCGTCGCACGCCCGCCGCGGACGCACCTTCGCTGACAATGACGAAGCTCCCGATCTGGGCCGTGTTGTGGACGTGGGTGCCGCCACACAACTCGCGACTACAAAAATCATGTCCCCCAGTCTCGACACGTTCGATGCAATCGCCCAGAAAGACCGTGCGGACGATGTCGCCGTACTTTTCGGTAAAGAGGGCGGTGGCGCCTTCGGCAAGGGCCTGTTTGTAGCCCTTGTGTTCGATCTTCAGCGGATAACCGGCCAGAATCGCCTGGTTGACGGTTTCGCTAATGTGGTCGAGTTGGTCGATTGTGATTGGGGCATCGTAGCTGAAGTCGAAGCGCAGCCGGTCGGGCGCGACCAACGACCCAGCCTGGTGCACATCGCGGCCCAGGTGGGTGCGCAGGGCCTCGTGCAGCAAGTGGGTGGCGGTGTGATTGCGCATGATGTCCCACCGCCGGCCGGCATCCACCACCGCTTCGGCGCTGTCGCCGATGCGCGGGCTGCCGGCGACGATGGTGGCGCGATGGACGGGCAGCGCCGACACTGGCCGGGCCATGTCGGTCACTCGCGCTTCCCAACCGGCGGCGATGATCCGACCGGTGTCGCTGACCTGGCCGCCGGCGGCGACATAGAATGGCGTCTCGGCCAGGATGAGGTCCACTTCCTCGCCGGCGCCGGCGCTTTCCACCAACTCGCCCTGGCTCAGGATGCCGATCACCTGAGTGGTGCAGGTCAGAGCGCCGTAGGGGTCGTAATCGATGCCGCCCTCGGGCAGCAGGCCGCGCTGCTGGAGCTTGCCCAGCGCCCGCGCGTAGTGCTCGGCGCCGGCGGCGAATTGAATCTCGCCGATCTTGCCCTGGCTGGTGCGGCGATGCGCTTCTTCGGCGGCCTGGAACCCGGCTTCCTCGATGGTGAAGCCGCGCTCATTGCAGATGTCGCGGGTGATGGGCAACGGCAGGCCGTACGTTGACTTCAGATCGAAGGCGCTGTCGCCGGGCAATTCGCTGATCCCCTGCGCCGACAGTTCCGCCAGAATACGATCCAGTTCAGACTGAGCGCGGTCAAGGGCGGCGATGAACTGCTCCTCCTCGCGCGTCACCGTGCGGCGGATGAGGGCGGCGCGGTCGTTCAGTTCGGGATAGATGCTGCCCATGCGGGCAATCACGGCCTCGCCGACCTGGGCCAGGAAGGGGCTGGTGAGGCCCATCGTGCGGCCAAAACGGAAGGCGCGGCGGATGACCGTGCGCAGCACATAGGGCGCGCCCGCCGGGCCGGGGCGGACGCCATCGGCGATGAGGAAGGCGGCCGCCCGGGCGTGGTCGGCGATGACGCGGTAGGCCGTCTGGTAGTGCTGGCGTTGGTCGGTTGTGTGGCCGAGCAGGGCCTGGATGTGATCGAGGATGGGCGTGAAGAGGTCGGTTTCGTAGTTGACCGGCGTACCCTGCACCACACCGACGATGCGCTCCAGCCCCATGCCGGTGTCGATGCCGGGCCGGGGCAGGGGGGTGCGCACGCCGTTGGCATCCTGGTTGTACTGCATGAAGACCAGGTTCCAGATTTCCAGCCAGCGGTCGCAGCCGTTGTCGATCAAGACCGAGCAATCGGGCCGGCCGCAGGTGCAGGCTTGTGGCCCCCAGTCGAAGTGCACCTCGCTGGTGGGACCGCAGGGGCCGACATCGCCCATCGACCAGAAGTTGGTCTTTTCGCCCATGCGGTAGACCCGGGCCGGGTCGATGCCCATGTCCTGCGTCCAGTAACCAAAGGCGTCGTCGTCGTCCTGGAAGACGGTGTAGTACAGCCGGGCGGGGTCGAGCCCAAGCACCCCGGTGAGGAAGTCGTAGGCAAAGCGGATGGCGTCGCGCTTGAAGTAGTCGCCAAAGCTGAAGTTGCCCAGCATCTCGAAAAAGGTGTGATGCCGGGGCGAAGGGCCGACGTTTTCCAGGTCGTTGTGTTTGCCCGAGCCGCGCACGCACTTCTGGGCCGTGGCCGCGCGCAGGTAGGGCCGGGTCTCGAAGCCCAGGAACACATCCTTGAACTGCACCATGCCGGCGTTGGTCAGCAGGATGGTGTCGTCGTTGTAGGGGATGAGGGAGGAGCTGGGGACGCGCTGGTGGCCGTGTTCTTCGAAGAATTCGAGGAAGGCGTCGCGGACTTGGTCGCTGGTGAACGGGCGCATGGGGTGTCGTGGGCAGGGGAAGGGGCGGTAAGACGAAATTGCAGCCTGGGTGGGGCCAGGCTGCAATCCGATTCTACTCGTTTTTTGTCCTTTCGGCCAAAAAGCCGGGCGAGGCTACAAGCCTATGACTTTGCTCAACCCCGCAAGCGCCGAACGATAATCAGCGCGATGAATGACCAATTGTCGAAGCGAGAAAGGTATATGGCGCATTCAAATCGGCTGTTCGTTGGGCAGAGAACGCAGCTCGAGCAGAGACAAGAATTCCGCCAGATCGACAAGGCCCTCGGCCTCGTCTCGCTCGCGGCCGGTCAATTTCTCGCCTGCATCCTGACGGTCAAGCAGATCCTGGAGGCGGGCCTGCACCGCTTCTGGCAAACGAAAATGCAACATTTCGACGGGAAGTTCGATGGTTTGGATCATGGCTGGCAACTCTTCTGAAAGTGGCGCCTTGCACCGACCAGAGTATAGCATGAGCGACACGCCGGCGGTCAATCGCCCCGCCGACTCAGCCCGCTGTATCTCATTGGCTGGCGCTTGAGCGGTCAGGGGCCAGGAGCAAAACGGCGCGGTTGGCGCAATGCGGCAAGGCCCGCCCCGCCAGCCCCGCCAGCAGATTCTCGACCGCCATCTCGGCCATGCGGACGCGAGTGGGCAGGCTGGCGCTGCCGATGTGCGGCAGGACGACGACGTTCGGCAGGGCCAGCAGGGGATGATGGGGAGGAAGCGGTTCGGGCGTGGTCACATCCAGCCCGGCGGCGGCGATGCGGCCAGAGGCCAGCGCCTCGACCAGGGCGGTCTGATCGACCACGCCCCCGCGGGCGGTGTTGATCAGGACAGCGGCCGGCTTCATCTGCGCCAGGGCGGAGGCGTCGATCAGGTGGTGGGTGGCCGCCGAGTAGGGGCAGTGCAGGCTGATGAAGTCGCTGCGGGCCAGCAATTCGGCGAAATCGACCCAGGTCGCGCCCAGGTCGGCTGCCAGCGGGCTGGGGCGGGGGTTGTGATAGAGGAGGGTGACGCCGAACCCGGCCAGACGGCGGGCGACGGCGGCGCCGATGCGCCCGAGGCCGATAATACCGACGGTGCTGCCGTGCAAGTCCGGTCCAACCCAGCCCAGGGGATCCCAGGTGCGCCAGCGGCCGGCCCGCACATCGTTGGCGGCCTCGACCAGCCGCCGGGCCGTGGCCAGCATCAGGGCCAGGGTCAGGTCGGCGGTGGCCTCGGTCAGCACGCCGGGCGTGTGGCCCACGGGGATGCCCCGCGCCGTACAGGCGGCGAGATCGATGTTGTCCACCCCCACCGCCATCTGGCTGACCACGCGCAGCCCTGGCCCGGCTGCCTCCAGCAGGGCGGCGTCGATGCGGTCGGTCAGCAGGCACAGCAGCCCATCGCAGCCGGCCACGCGCTCGCACAGCGCCTCATACGGCGGCGGCCCCGGTTCCGGCCAGACATCGAGGGCGATGGGCGCCGCCAACAACGGCGCCCTGGCCGCCTCCGGCAGAACGCGGGTGAGGAAGACGCGGGGAAGGGAGGGCGATGGGGGGTTGGCAGCTGGCGACATGGTGATCACGCGGCGCGGGGACGGCGGGAGCCTCATTCGATGCGCAGCGGGCAAAGCGCCAGGGCATCGCCCAGCGTCTGGCCGACGGCATCGAGCAAGGGCAAACGTGCGCTCGCGTCCGGCCGGTACAGGCCGACGAGGGGATGATAGAGGCCGGGCGGGGCATCCTCCGGCACGACGAGCAGGCGGCGGTCGGCGGCGACGGGCGGGCCATCAGCCTGGGCCACTTTGGCGCCCGTGCGGTCGTCGAGGAGCTGGACGAAGACCGAGACCCCCGCCATCTCCGCGGACCCCATCTCCCACGCCAGACTCAACTCGACCACCTGGCCGGGAGAAACGGCCCGCGGCCCCAGGATGAAGGCGCGGAGCCTGACCCCACCCGCAAAGGCGGCGATGCTTTCCCCATCCTCGCCCGGCTGCAACTCGAAAGCCCCCACCCGCACGCTATCCCCCAGGGCCGAGCCGTCGGCCGCCACGGCTGCCAGCCGTTCGCCGCTGACCGGGTCGTAGACTGCCAGGTTCAGAACGGCGCGATCGGGTGGGCAGGCGGCGCGGGGGACGCCGATGAGGGCGAGGTCGGGGACGATCTTACCCGTCGGCCAGCCCGAAAGCGGGCGCTCACCCCGGCCAGGGGCGGCGTCGCGCTGGGCGAGGACGCGGTCGTGCTCGCCCAGGAGTTGGGCGCTGACCCTGGCCTCGGCTGGGGCCGGCCCATCGCGGCGCCACCACAGGCGCACGGCCAATGGCTGACCGGGTTGCAGCGATGCAGCCAGGGGTTCGGCTGCCAGCAGGGTGAGGCCATCGCCGAAGCGGACGGGGAAGGGCAGAAGCGAGGGCGGCGCCGCCGCCGGCAACGGCTCGAAGCCGGCCTGACGCCGGTAGACCACGACCGGGCTACCCCAGAAGCGGGCGTCGTCGAAGCGTTGCACGGGCCGGTAGGCCGCCTGGAACCAGGCATCGCCGCGCGGATCGAGGTTGTAGAGTGGGTTGATGGCGGTGAGGGCCAGGTAGTCGGGCTGGTAGGTCTGCAACGTCCAGGCGGGGTCGCCGCGCGCCAGGGCGGCGGCGGCGGCCGGCTGGATCAGGCCCAGGAAATCGACCATCGGCCGGTCGCTGCTAAAGCCCATGACGCCGACCTCGCTCACGCCGACGGTTGCGGCGGCCGGGGTCTCGGCGGCCAACCACTCGCCCACCCGCCGATAGACATCGACTTTGGCCTCGGGCAGGACTTTGCTGAGGGCCGTGTTCGGCTCGGGCAAGGGGGCGTGCAGGCCGCGTGCGATGCCGGCGAGTGACCAGACGGGCGGGAACAGGAGCAGGGCCGAGGCGGCAACCAGGGCAAGGGGGCGCAGCGCCGGGTTGAGCTTGCCGGCCGTCTCGACCAGCCCCGCCCCGCCCAGGGCCAGCAGGAGGACGGTCGCCGGAACCAACGGCGCGTAGTACCAGAAGTAGGGCGCGACGCCCAACCACTGGTAGGCGGCGGCGTGCAAGACCGCCCAGCCGACGAAGACCAGCGCCCATCGCTGGCGACGGAGGGCGCGGATGAAGCCGGCGACCAAGAAGAGGCCGCTGAGGGCATAGAGAGGCGCTTGCGCCAGCCAGCCGGTCAGCAGGATGCCCAGCCCACCCAGATAGCTCGTCCCGGCAAAGAAGCCGGTGACGCCAACGGCGGTCTGGCCGCGCTTGGCAAACAGCGTGACCGGCAGAGGCGAGCCGAAACTGAGGGTCAGGAAGATCAGGACGGGGGCGGCGACGGCGATTCCTGCCAGGGCCATACGCCAGGGTGGGCGTCGCCGCCGCGCTGCT
The DNA here is from genome assembly GCA_019695115.1 of Caldilineales bacterium. Taxonomy (GTDB): domain Bacteria; phylum Chloroflexota; class Anaerolineae; order J102; family J102; genus SSF26. The sequence goes on from JAIBAP010000038.1 coordinate 55,250, forward strand.
CGCCAGGCAAAGAGGAGGAGGGCGAGGAGGGCGGCGTCGTAGCGGGTGACGGTAGCCAGGCCCAGCCAGATGCCCGCCCAGCCGGGCCGGTCGCGGGCGTCGGCTACGAACGCCGCCAACGCCAGGGCGAGGAGTAAAGCCGTCTCCATGCCCAGCGCCAGCCACAGCAGCGGCGCCAGCAGATACAGCGCCCCCGCCAGCCAGGCCACCGTCCGCTGCCCCTGGCGCAGCGCGTAGGCGGCCAACAGCGCCGCCCCCGCGCCAATGCACAGCCCCCCCAACACGTTTCCCACCAGCGGCAGGTCGAGTCCCAGGCGGGCAGGCAGGCTGAGCAGCAGCCCATACAGCGGCGCCGTAGTGCTGAGCACGCGTTCGCCTGGGTTGTAGACGAAGCCGAGGCCGCGGGCCAGATTGGCGGCGTAGCGATAGGTGACGAAGGCATCATCGACGGCAAGACGGCGCAGGCTGATGGTGAGGCCCACCAACGCCAGCGCCGCCAGCGCCAATCCGCCAGTTTCCCACCGGCGACGGATGCCCGGCCTCACCACCTCTCCCAGTGCACCACATCCGCCAGCGGACGGCGGCCGCCCTGTTTGGGTGGGCGAGCGAGGTCGTCGGGGTTGGCGGGATAGCCGAAGGAGATGGCGCTATAGCACATCAGTTCGGGCGGCAGGCCCAGCAGCTCCCGCGCTCGTTCGATCTCGTAGATGTTGGCCATGACCGAGCCAATGCCGAGTTCGTGCGCGGCCAGCATCATGTTCTGGGCGGCGGCGCCCAAATCGAAGGCCACCGGCCAGCGTTCGCGCCAGTCTCCGGTGACAAGAGCCACGCCCACCGTCGCCCCGGCCAGATGCCCGGCCCAGTCTCCGCACTGGCTGAGAGCGATCAGGCGTTCACGGTCGCGCAGGACGATGAAATGCCAGGGTTGGTTGTTCTTGGAGCTGCCGGCCAGCCGCCCGGCGTTGAGAATGCGGTTCAAATCCGCCTCGGCGATGGCCTGGTCGCTGAACTGCCGAAGCGAGCGTTTGCTGCGGATGGCATCATAAACATTCATAGCTGCGTCTCTTCGTTGATTGTTGATTGTTGAGTGTTGAGTGTTGAGTGTTGAGATGCCGTTGGTTTATTTATGGTCAAGTAAAGTAGGCATGGAAACTGGTTGAACAATGGTTGAGCGTGTGGCAAAATGAGCGTCGGCCATAGACGTATGGCAGCAACTACAGCCAAGTCACTTTGA
>JAIBAP010000039.1 GCA_019695115.1 Caldilineales bacterium
ATTAATTTGCTGCCACAAAAACCTCAGCCATTTTTATTTGCCGCCATTCTTGACCAAATCACCAGGCTCGGCAGCATCCATGAGCCTTCTTCAACCTTCTCGCCGCCTTGATTTGGCGAAGGTATTGAAAAATAGCAAGGCGCAAAAGGTGACAACTCCCAGCTTAATCAGCACTTTCCTGAACATAAAGTTGCCTGGATAATAATACACAATCTGACTTGATCAGATCACCGTCAAGTGTCAGACTTCGGGCCAAATCCTGATTACAGCCCAGATACTCGTAGTCTGGATTTTCTTCGTTGACAGCGCTATCCAAATCAAACATCAAGACGGCAAACTGACCCTGGAACTGCTTCAAACCAGCGGCCGTAGTCTGATCGAGTTTCTGGCTTGTATAGTCGGTCGACTGTGGGTATAAATCAGCTGACCGCTGTTTGATCAGTCTGGCGTATCTACCCTGCTGGTCAACCAGTGACACAGTAATTTTCTGATCAGCCAGACCGGGTTTGGATGATACCAACGCCGTTACAAATACATCATTTGCAGAAACTTGAACCTCCACCAACTTCACCACTATAGATAAGAGTTTCTGATTGTCATACTTCACGCTGTAGCCCAAGGGCACCCGTCTCTCACCTGTTAATTGTTGTGGAAGTAGGAAGTTACTATAGACTATCGTATCCAACCCAGACGGCCCGGTAGTCGTCGATTCAGACTGGTTAATATTTCCTGACCACTTGATGATGATCGTCACACTCAGAAAAATCAAAAACAACAACATCACTACAGTCAAACGGCGGGTGCTCATACTATCATCTTAGCACGATATGCGCGCCATAGGTGTAGCTAGAAAAGCTTAGTTGTCCGCACTTACCTGATAATCATGACTGAAAGCGGACTCGATACCAAAAATTGACTCTTATTACTTCGCAAAAACTGAATATTATTGATCATTGTCTTTTGTTCTGCGGTTAAGTCACTTAAATTCTTGCCATTGACGAGTTCTATCAACATCTCGTCAAGTCTTCTGGCAAATTCAATCGAGTGACTTCTATGAGTTACAACAATGGGATCGAACGTCGTCGTGTCTTTGTCACCGAAACCAATGTTAAATGCCAAAATTACTGGTTGTCCAACCAAGTCGCCAACATTTGCCAACAACTCATTTCTATTGACAGTTATTCTTGAGTTGTCGTTTTCGCCTTCAATGGTCCGAGCAAGGGATGTAACCAGACTGATTTTGGCATCATAGTTAGTTGTTGGCCCTCGGAATATAACATAAAACCGCTCTTGACCCTGTTCCAGTCCCACCGCAAAAAAAGACTCTGTACCATAACATAAACCCGCACCCAGAAACACACCGTGCACAAGACTGCTCATTTCTTTTGTATAATCTCGCTGGTTGTTTCCCAATCTTCTTAAGGGGTGAGGCTCGCCAAGCAGAGTGAATCTTCTGCTTGGATCGACCTTCATTTCACCACTCATCCAATCCTCTATGTTTTTCCTCACCTGCTCTAGTTCTTGCGACTGTGCTTCATCAGTTGTGGACGCTTCTGTGGGCGCAACCGTCGGCTCTTGGGTCGGCACCTCCGTCGGCGAGGCAGGAGGTGATGTCGGCGTGGCGGGAATTGGCGTGGCTGTGGCCGGCTTTTCTGTCGGGGTAGCTGTCGGTGGTTTTTCCGTCGGGATGGCGGTCGGTGGTTGCGCAGTAGCCGGCTCTGCGGTTCCTGCCCCCGCAGCATTTTCGCCAGACTGCCAGGAGTTCGTGCCTGCGTCCCACAACCATTTTTCACCACCAGCCAACTCCGCCACGGCTTCTTGTAATGCCTCACCAGGCCGCCAGTTCTGACCCGTGCTCTCGTCAGCGTCACTGATCAGTTGGCCGTCCGGCCCCCTCACCTCTGCCCTACCCTTTGACCGGCTGACTACCAATGCGCTTTCATCAGGCGCTATCTGGGCGCGCACTTGATCTGCGAGGTCATCCGGCAAACCATTTAGCGAATCGGATAGTGCCCCGGCTACACTCAAAGTCAAAATATCTTCCGGTTGCAGTTGGTCGGGGTTGGGGTGGGCGGACATGTCGATGACCAGGAGGCTGCCGGCGGCGAGGCCGTCTGGGGAGCCAACCGGGACTTCGACGATGAGTTCATCGCCATCGACGGCCTTTTCGATGGAGCCAGGGCTGATGACGCCCAGTTCGATCAGGCGGTCGCTGGCGGCGCTGGCGTAGCCTTGCTGCGCGGGCGCGGTCTGGGCGCCATCGGGGTTGGTCGCAGCGGCGGGGGCGGATGCAGGCGCCGAGGAAGCGCAGGCGGCGAGCAGCATCAAGCCGATGGCGGCGGCCAGGATGGACGCAATTGATCTCATCCAGCGGGTGCGAAATGGTGTGAGGTGAGTCTTCATGATTCTTTCCCCTGCGAAACGATGGCGTCGTCGCCTTCCTACGACCGGAAGACAAATCGCTCAGCTGTTCCCGCTCAGCTACTCCCGCGCAGCAGCGGCTCGGCCATCTCGATGGCGCGCACGTCGGCGGCGCCGGTGAACAGGCCCACCAACCGGCCGTTGGCGTCGATCACCAGCGCCCCCAGGTTGCCCGGCCCCAGGCCCAGATCGGTCTGCAGCCAGCCAGCGGCGCTGCCCAGAGCCGGGTCGGCGAGGAGGCCGGCGACCTGGCCCTGGCCGAGCGCCAGCACCTGATCCGAGTTGCCCGTGCCGCCACCGGCGGTGGCGCCGGGATAGCTGAGGGCCGAGACGGCGGCGCCGGGGCGCAGGTTGGCGGCGGGGCTGGTGGCCAGGGCCGGCCAGCTGAAGCTGTTGGGCAGGGGCGAGTTGTCCTGCTGGGCGAAGATCTGCAAGACGGCCAGGTCGCGCTGGCGGTCGGCGCGGACGATGCGGGCCAGATACCAGCGGTCGAGCGTGCCGGCGGTGCGAGTGGGGTCGCTGCTGAGGCCCACCAGCACCTGGCTCCTGCGGTTGTAGGGGCGCTGGGTGGTGGGGTCGTAGACGGCGGCGTAGGCGGTCAGGATGCGACCCTTGTCGCTGAGGACGGCGCCCGTGCTGGCGACCGAGTTGGAGCTGTCTTCGATTGGAGTCAGCAAGAAAGCAGCAGAGCGCACAGCCCGCGCCATCGCCCCCTGTGTGCTTCCGGGCGGCGGCGCCGAACCCTGGCCGCCCCACAGCGGGCGCAAGACGAGGAAAGCGACGAGGGCCACGCCCGCCAGACCGAGCAGCCCGCCGATGAGCGCCGCCTGCCAGGGCTGCGCCGCCGGGGCCGCGGCCACAGCCGGGCCGGGAAGGGCTGCCGGCGCCGATGGCGATGGCGCGGCCGCGGGCGCCGTTTGCTCCACCGCCAGCCGGGTGTGGCCCAGCCGGATGACATCGCCCGCCTGCAACCGACGAGGCGCCCCCAGCCGCTCCTCGTTGACGAAAACGCCGTTGAAACTGTTGCGGTCGTGCAACCAGATTTGCTCGCCCTGGGCCTGGATGACGGCGTGGCGGCGAGAGGTCTCCTCGTCCGCCAGCACGACGTCGTTTTCAAGGGCGCGCCCCAGGGTCAGGCCGTTGGGGCCGATGGGGTAGCGGTGGCCGGAGGGGTGGAGGAGGAACCAGGTCATGGGGGGGGCGTGTTCCGGGTTGCGTGGTGCGTGTTCCGTGGTGCGTGAAACGTGAGGCGTGAGGCGTGAGGCGTGTTCCGTGGTGCTTGAAACGTGAGGCGGGGGGCGGGGGAGCGGATCGGGGTTGGGGGCTCAGGTTGTGATCATAGACCAGAGATGAGGGACGATTTGTTCCATCGTCCACCGTCCATCGTCCTTCGTCCTTCGTCAAATCAGGATCAGGGCCGATGCCTGCAAGCCGACCTGAGTTTAGCTTCGCGCCCAGTGGTCGATGCCGCGGATGGCGCGATAGACGAAGTTGATGCCGGGCACGCTGATGCCGGCGTCGCTGGCCAGCCGCACCAGGTCGCCGGCGATGGCTTCGATCTCGGTCTGACGGCCAACCATCAGGTCGTAGAGCATGTTGGCGCTGATGTCGGTCTGCCCGCCGGCGGCCAGGGCGTCGCCGCGGGCGATGAGCACCTGCACGCTTTGCTCGAACGGGCTGTGCAAAAGGGCGCGGACGCCGATGCCGGCGTAGTCGCCCAGTTCGATGCTATACGCCTGCGCCACCTTGTTCACCTCGCGCGTCAGCTGGACGAACAAATAGGCGATGTCGGGGGTCTGCAACACCTGATGGTAGGGCAGCCGGGTGAGGCCGCTGAGGGTGGAGACGGGCAGCAGATAGGCCAACTTCGTCCACTCGGCCGCCTGGATGCTGTCGGGCGTCTCGGCCAACATGCCGGCCTTGCGCCAGGCGCCGACCAGCGCTTGCAGCCGCGGTGTGTCGCAGTTGTCCAGTTCGCCAAACCAGGTGTGGGCGAAGAGCGTGCAACGGGCATGTCCCGGTTCGACCACGCGTGCGCCGACGATGCTGGTGGCGCCCAATACCGGCCCCGGCCCGAACTGCCTGATCAGGGCCTCGTCTTTGCGCAGGCCGTTTTCGAAGGAAACGACCATTTCGGGGCGCAGATGGGCGACATCGGCCAGGGCCTGCTCGCGGTCGGTGGTGCGCACGCACATCAACAGCAGGTCGGCCTCGCCCACCTGGCGGGCGTCGGTGACGGCCGCCGGGCGGGCGACGAAATCATCCAGCCCCGTCACCCTCAGCCCATCCCTCTGGATAGCCTGTATGTGCGGCGATCGCCCGATCAGCGTCAGATCGAATCCGGCCCGGGCCAGGTAGCCGCCATAAACGGAACCCAAGGCGCCGGCGCCCATGACGACGATTTTCATCTCATTTCCTCCAATTTGGTCGTTGCAGCGCCTGCAAGGCCGTGGCCGCCATGATGGCGGTGGCCTGCGGCAGCATCGCTTCATCGAAATCGAAGCGGGGGCTATGATGGGCCTCGCGCCCCTCGCCGGCCGGCTGCGCCCCCACCAGCAAGTAACAGCCGGGCGTCCGCTTCAGGATCTCGGCCATGTCCTCGGCCACCATCAGCGGCGTCATGGCGCCGACGCGTTCGGCTGCAACCAGGGAGGAGACGGCGGCCAGGGCGATATCGGCGGCGGCAGGGTCGTTGACAACAGCAGGGGTGTAGTCGGCCAGGCTGAGCGTGTAGCGGGCGCGGTGGGCGGCAGTGATCCCGGCCAGCATCTCTTCCATCCGGCGGATGAGCTGCTGGCGCACGGCGGGGTCGAAGGTGCGTAGCGTGCCGGTGAGGGTGGCGTCTTCGGCGATGACGTTGAAGGCGTCGCCGGCATGGAAGCTGCCCACGCTGAGCACGGCGGCGTCGTGCGGCGGCAGGTTGCGGCTGACGATGCTCTGCAGGCAGGCGACGGCCTGGCTGGCGACGAGGATGGCGTCGATGGTGGTGTGGGGGAGGGCGCCATGCCCGCCCTGGCCGTGGATGCTGAGGGTGAAGCGGTCGGCTGCGGCCATCAAGGGGCCGGATTGAACGATGACCTGGCCGCTGGGGAGTTGGTTCCAGAGGTGGAGGGCGAAGGCGAAATCGGGCGCGGGGTTTTCCAGCACGCCATCGGCGATGGTAGCTGCGGCCCCGCCCAGGCCCTCCTCGGCCGGTTGGAAGAGCAATTTGACGCGGCCCGGCCACTCGCCGGCCGTCTCGGCCAGCATCTGGGCCACACCCATGCCGATGGCCGTGTGTCCGTCGTGCCCACAGGCGTGCATGATCCCCGGCGTGGCGCTGGCAAAGGGCAGCCCGGTGGCTTCGGCGATGGGCAGGGCGTCCATGTCGAAGCGCAGGAGGAGGGTGGGGCCAGGGCCGGCGCCTTCGATCAACCCGACCACGCCCGTTTTTCCCACCCCAACCCTGGTCTCGATCCCCAGTTCCAGCAGGTGTGCGGCGACGATGCCCGCCGTGCGCAGTTCATGGAAGCCCAGTTCGGGGTGGCGGTGGAAATCACGGCGCCAGGCGACGAGTTGGGGGGCCAGGGCATGGGCGCGGGCGAGCAGGTCGGGCATGGTTCAGGAGGCGGCCAGGGCGATGTCGGCGCGGGTGGTCAGCCGCGCCTGGCCGTCGGCATGATAGGAGGAGCGCACCAGGGGGCCGGACTCGACCCAACGGAAGCCCATCGCCTCGCCCAGCCGCCGCAGCTCCTCGAATTCGGCCGGGGTGTAGTAACGCTCGATCGGCAGATGGAAACGGGTGGGTTGCAGATACTGGCCGAGGGTGAGGATGTCGGCGTCCACCGAACGCAGGCCCTCCATCACCTCGATGACCTCCTCCCAGCGTTCGCCCAGCCCCAGCATCAGCCCCGACTTGGTCAGCGCCTGGCCGTCCATGTCCTTGGCTCGCCGCAAGACTTCGAGCGAGCGCTCGTAGCGGGCCTGGGGCCGCACCCGGCGATACAGCCGCGGCACGGTCTCGGTGTTGTGGTTGAGGATCTCGGGCCGCTCGCGCATCACCGTGCGCAGGGCCTCGGCGTCGCCCATGAAATCGGGGATGAGGACTTCGACCGTGCAGCCGGGGCGCAGTTCGCGGATTTTGCGGACGGTGGCGGCAAAGATAAAGGCGCCGCCATCGGGCAGTTCGTCGCGATTGACCGAGGTCAGAACCACATGCCGCAGGTTCATCTGCTGCACGGTGCGGGCCACGCGCAACGGTTCCAGGATATCGACCGAGGTGGGGCGGCCGGTCTTGATCTTGCAGAAGCCGCAGGAGCGGGTGCAGGTGTCGCCCAAGAGCAGAAAGGTGGCCGCACCCCGGTTCCAGCACTCGCTGATGTTGGGGCAACCGGCTTCCTCGCAGACGGTGTGCAGGCTGTGCCCGCGCATCAGGTCATAGAGGCGGTTGTATTCGGCGCCGCCGGTCGCGCGCACGCGCAGCCATTCGGGCCGGCGCCCGCGCGTGAGCTGCTCGTGATGCCAGTTGTGGCGAGGCGGGGCGGGGTCGAGTTCGATGGGGGTGGGCATGGGGGGAGTGGGGAGTGGGGATTGCGAAATGGGGATTGGGGATTGGAGATTGGGGATTGGGGATTGGAGATTGGAGATTGGAGATTGGGGATTGGAGATTGGGGAGTGGAGATTGGGGATTGGAGATTGGGGAGTGGGGATTGCAAAATGGGGGGGGCCAATCGGGGCGCTGCTTCAGGGCAAGAGGGGGGCGGAGAGCATGGTCTGCAGGCCGGGGGGCATGGCCCGGATGTGCAGCGCCTGGTTGACGACCAGCGCCGCCGTGGCCAGGTCGCCCTGCAAGCCGTCCAGCCGCAAGCGCAGGGTCTGGTCGCCGTCGATCAGGATCTCATCGTGCGAGCCGCCTTCGACCTGCGCCTGCATGATCAGCTTGAGGAACAGCCGGGGCGCGCCGCCCACCATGCCTGTGGCCGACTGGCGGATGCCGATGCAGAGACCCGGTTCGATGATGCCGAGGCCGGTTGCGGTTGGCTCGCGGGCGATGATCGGCCTGCTTTCGATATCCACCACCTCCAGCCGCCAGCCCAGCCCCGCCGCCAGCATTTGCAGGCTGTTGCCCAGCCCCACATGCCCGATGCGGTCGTGGTCGAGCAGTTCCTGCACCCGGGCCGGGTCCTGGCCCAGGCCCATCTTGTGTTGGAGCGGCAGCCGGCGCCGGCTGACATCCACCACCCGGCTCACCTGCACGGCCTCGATCTCCCCCGCCGCCCGGCTGAGCAAGATCGGCAGGGTGTCCATGACGAAGCCGGGGTTCACCCCCACGCCCAGCACCGCCACCCCCGCGGCCTGCGCCGCCCGGTTGATCTCGCCCGCCAGCCCTGGTTGGTCATCCCACGGCCAGCAAAGCTCCTCGCAGGTGCTGACGACATGGTAGCCCAGGCCGATGGCGGCCAACAGTTGCTGGCTTAGGGCTTCGAGCCGCGAGCCGGTGGCTTGCAACACCACCGCCCCGGCCGGCGCATGGACGGCCGCCAGCGAATCGACGATGGCCAGGGCCGGCAAGTTGGCGTCGCAGATGTGGTCTAGCCGCTTGCCGACGATGGCGGGGTCGATATCGACGCCGCCCACGGCCTCGAGCCGTTCTTGTGCTGCCAGGGCGCGGCCAATGGACTGGCCGATCGGCCCAAGACCGAGGAGGATGGTGGGGATGGGTGACATGGTGGACGAGGGACGAGGGAGCGGATCCGTCTATCGTCGTTTCAGGCATGAATGGCGTGGCCCAAAGTTGCGTGGGCGGCTTCCATGATCGTTTCGGAGAGGGTGGGGTGGGCGTGGATGTTGCGGGCGACTTCGGCCGGGGTGAGTTCCATCATCCGGGCCAGGCTCAGTTCGGGCAAAAGTTCGGTGACTTCGGGGCCAACCATGTGCATGCCCAGGATTTCGCCGTATTTGGCGTCGGCCACCATCTTCACAAAACCCTCGCGCTCGCCCAACCCCAGCGCCTTGCCGTTGGCCTGGAAGGGGAACTTGCCCACCTGCACGTCATAGCCCTGGCTGCGGGCCTGCGCCTCGGTCAACCCCAGGCTGGCCACCTGCGGGTTGCAGTAGGTGCAGCGGGGCATATTGCCATAGTCCTCGATGGGCTGCGTCTCGGCCCCGGCGATGGTTTCGGCGGCGACGATGCCCTGGGCGCTGGCCACGTGCGCCAACGCCAGCTTGCCGGTCAGGTCGCCGATGGCGTAGATGTGGGGGACATTGGTGCGCATCACGCTATCGACCGACAGCCAGCCGCGCTCGTTGGCTTGCACGCCGGCCGCCTCCAGCCCGATGCCGTCGCTGTTAGGGCGGATGCCGATGGCCACCAGCACCTGTGCTGCCTCCACCGTCTCGGTCGCGCCCGATGCCTGATTCTTCAACCCCACCCGGACGCCCTCCGCTCCCACCTCCACACTTTCGGTGCGGGTGTTCTCGAACAGCCGCACACCCTGTTTGCGGAAGGCCTTCGCCACCACCTCGGCCACCTCGTCATCCTCGTTCGGCAGCACATGCGGCAGCATCTCCACCACCGTCACTTCCACGCCATAGGCGCGGTAGACATAGGCGAATTCCATGCCGATGGGGCCGGCGCCGACGACGATCAGCGATTTGGGCAGCGCGTCCTGAACGATGGCCTGGCGATAGGTGAGGATGCGCCGGCCATCGACGGTCAACCCCGGCAACAGCGCCGGCCGGCCGCCTGTGGCCAGGATGATGTTGGCGGCAGTGTAGGCTTTGCCTTCGACCTGGAGGGTGTGCGGGTCGCTGAGGCTGCCCGTCCCCTGGATGACCGTGACCTGGTTCTTCTTCATCAAGAAGTTGACGCCTTTGACCAGGCGATCGGCGTTCTGGCGGCTGCGTTTGACTGCCACCCCAAAATCCACCCGCAGGTTGTCGAACTGAAAGCCGAATTCCTGGCCCCGGCCCAACAGCTGCACAATCTCGGCATTGCGGATGAGCGACTTGCTGGGGATGCAGCCCCAGTTCAGGCAGACGCCGCCCAGGTTTTCTTTCTCGATCAGCGCCGTCTTCAGCCCGAGCTGGGCCGAACGGATGGCGGCGACATAGCCGCCTGGGCCGGCGCCGAGGACGATGACATCGTAGTCGTAGGAGCTTGGCATGATAGCTTAGGTGGGGGGAGCGAAGACGGGAGTGACGATGGCCGGATTATAGCACAGCCCGTCGTCCGTCGCTTGTGCAAATCGACGCAGATAGCGGGCAAGCGCGTCAGCTTGGGCGGCGGATGAGCGGCAGCCACAGGCGCAATGGCATCAGCTCCGGCGTTGGGCTGGGCGAGGCGGTGGGGGTGGTGGTCGCGGTGGGCGAGGTCAAGGGGTCGGGCTGAGGGACAAGGTCAGGCGTGGGCGAGGGCGTGATCGAGGGCGTGGCGGTTGGGGTGGGGGTGGGGGATTCGGTTGGCGAGGGGGTGGTGGTTGGGGTCGCCGATTCAGTCGGCGAGGGGGTGACGGTTGGGGTGGGCGACTCGGTCGGCGAGGGGGTGACGGTTGGGGTCGCCGATTCGGTGGGGGTGGGCGTGGCCGTCGAGACGGCATCGCCCACCGCAGCAGCATCGGCCAGCAGCCCGGCCTCATCGCCTTCGGCGGCATCGGCCAATAGACCGGCGTCGGCCACCGGCAGCGGCCCAAAACGCGGGGTGGGCAAGTTGCTGGCGCCTTTGACGACGTTCACCAACCACACTTCCGCGCCCGGCGGGATCACATCGCCATAGCTGAGGGTGGCGGCGCCCACGGTGGCCCGCGCCAGGGTGAGGCGCACGGCGGCGGTGTTGCTGGGATGGCGAACGACGCTGCTGATCGACACTTCGCCGTCGGCGTCGAAGACCCGGAACTGGTTGTCGTAATTGGCGACGGCGGTGTTGATGGGTTGGTCGAAGGTGACGACGATGCGAGTGCGGTCGCCAGAGGGGTATTGGATCGGGTTCGTCAGCCGCAGGCGCGGGCCTGTCCCGTCGATGGCTTCGCCAAAGACGCGCTGCCGCATAGCCAGCGCCACGCGGCGGCCCAGTTCCTTCTGTCCGGCCTGGGTCAGATGGACGCCGCCGGTGATCGGCAGGTCGAAGGTGACGACCATGGTGTGGGCAGGCAGGGCTTCGGGGTAGCCGCTGCCCGTTTCCAGCCGGCGCTGTTGTTCGGCGATGAGCTGGTAGCCGTGGTTGAAATCGGCGAATTCGTTTTTGGCCAATTGGGCGTAGACGAAAGGCAGATTGGCCCCCATCCGTTGGCGGAAATCGCTGACCAGCCGGGTGTGATTGGCGGTGTAGGCGTCGCGCAGCGTCTCGCTGGCGTTCTCGGCCTCGCCCTGGTACCACCACACCGCCGAGATGCTCTTGGTCCCGGCCACAAGCTGGCGACGATAGTTGCAGGAGCCGAACAGGGTGGCGCGGTCGAACGGGTCGCTGGTGGCCCACCATTGTTCCAGCTTCGAGCCGCCTTTGGGACAGGGGATGACGGCCAATTTGCCGTAGCCGGCCTTGGCCAGGTCTTTGCCGGCGCGCAGGGCAAAGCCATGCCGGGCGATGGTGTCGAGCGAAACGGCATCCACCTGGTTGGTCGGATCGTCGGCCGGTTCATAGGCCTGGTGGAGGGCGTAATCATTGCCGAAGAGGAAGACGCGGGCGTCGGGGGCTTCGGTGTTGGCATCCAGTTCACCCCGCCCCGAGGCATTGGATTGGCCCGCCAGGATGAAGTAACGCTTGATGACGACTGCGGTCGGGGTGGGGGTGGCAGTGCCCGACGGTCGGGTGGGCGTGGGGGTGGCGGTGGGGGTGCGGGTGGCCCGGCGGGTGGGCGTGACCGTGGCGGTGGGGGTGCGGGTGGATGTGACGGCGCCGGTAGGGGTGCGGGTGGCCCGGCGGGTGGGCGTGACCGTGGCGGTGGGGGTGCGGGTGGGCCGGCGGGTGGGAGTGGGTGTGGCCGTCCCCGATTGGAATGCGGGTTGATCGGAATGGGCGCGACCGAAAACCTGGGCAGGCGACAGCAGGCCGATGATGACAAGGCCGAACGCCAGGATGAGAGAGGCTGTCTTGCGAGTGGGCATAGTGCGGGGAGGAGCAAGGTGAGGTCGCCTATGGGCGAAAGTCGGGGGCGGCAAAGAGATGGGTGAGGACGGTGGTGGCGGCGCCGCCCACACTCTGCAGGAGGGCAATGTCCGCGCCCGGCAGTTGGTTGGGGCCAGCCTCTCCCGTCAATTGCTGCACAATCTCGCAGGTTTGGTAGAGGGCGGTGGCGCCGATAGGGTGGCCGCGACCCTTCAGCCCACCCATCACGCTGATCGGCAGCCGCCCGCCTCGCCCGATCTCGCCTTCGGCGGCCAGCCTCCAGCCCTGCCCGCGGGCGGCGAAACCGGTGGCTTCGAGCAGCAGACAGGCCATGATGCCGAAGGCGTCGTGCACCTCGAAGAAGTCGATGTCGGCCAGGGTGAGGCGGGCGCGGTCGAGGGCGCGGGTGAGCGATAGCCGGGCCGCCGCCAGGTGTAGGGGATCGGGGCGGTCTGCGAGCCGAAAACGGTCGGTGGCCACGCTGGAGGCCAGGAGATGAACGGGGTGAGGGGTGTAGCGGCGGGCCTGGGCGGTGGGCGCCAGGAGGACGGCGGCGGCGCCATCGCAGATCGGCGAGCAATCGAGCAGGCGGATGGGCGGGACGATGAGGCGCGAGCTGAGGACATCGGCGACGGTGATGGGGCGATCCCGGAAGATGGCGTTCGGGTTGCCGCCGGCGTTGGCATGGGCGTTGACGGCAAAGTGGGCCAGGGCGTCGGCCGGGGGGCGGAAGGCGTCGAAGTAGAGCGCCATCATCAGGGCGTTTTGGCCGACCAGGGTTTTGCCGTCCGGGACCTCGCGCTCGGCGTCGAGGGCTTTGGCCAGGGCCTGGGTGGCGGCGCCATCGCTCATCTTCTCCACCCCCACAGCCACGGCCAGGTCGGCCTCGCCGCTGGCGACGGCGAGGGTGGCCAGACGCAAGGCGGCGGCGCCGGTGGCGGTGGCGGCGCGCACTTGCAGCGCCTCGACGCCCGCCAGCCCGGCCTCGTCGGCGATGAGCGAGGCGATGTGTTTCTGGTTTTGCAGTTCATCGGCCAGCATGTTGCCGGCGTAGAGGGCATCGACCCGCTCGACCCCGGCGGCCGCCATGGCCGCGGCCACCACACCCGCCCCCAGCTCCCTCAAACTGGCCTCGTGTCGCCTGCGCACCGGCGTCTGGCCGATGCCCACAATGCTAACGTCCCGCACGTCGCGCTCCTCTGTTCATCCTGCCCTGGGTTCAGGCATCGGCCTGGTGAGGGGCGAAGTCGCGCTCGCCGGCGCGAATGGGGAGGCGGAGCCAGTTCTCGCGCGGGGGGAGCGGGCAACTGTAGTTCTCGTTGTAGGCGCAATAGGGGTTGTAGGTGTAGTTGAAGTCGATCTCGACCCGATCCCCGGCCAGCGACTCCAGACCCGGCCGGTGGCTATCGAGATAACGGCCGGCGCCGTAGGTCTCGTCGCCATTGGTGGCGTCGCGGAAGGGGAGGAAAAGCGAGTGGCCGGAGGGATCGGTGTAGATCGTCACCGCCGCCTCCTGGCCTTCGACCTGGAACCTGACCCGCCCCCAGCGCCGGAAGTGTTGGCTGGCCCCGGTGCTGGTCTGCATCTCGATCAGGGGTTCGTCGTCGTCGAAGCGTTCGATCGGGGCGGCGATGACCAGATCGGGGTTGGGTTCGTAGTAGTTCAGGCCGGTGAAGGCGTGAGCTTGCTCGTGGGTGAGCGGCGACTGTGGATGCCAGCGCATGAAGTCGTCGATTTCAGCGCGGAAGGCGAGGAGGGGGTGGGTGTTCATGGTGGGTTTGGGGGGTGAGTCAGGGATACGAAGCAGCGACCGCCGCCTGGGGTCTGGCGCAGGGAGGCGATGCGTGGTAAGATTGAGGCCGCGAAGAACTGCAATCACAAGATTCGGAGGCGGAGACTATGACACTCGAATTCAACGTCGTTATCGAGAAAGACGAAGATGGCTATTACGTGGCATCGGTTCCGGCGCTGCGCGGTTGCCATACTCAAGCCAAATCGCTGGATGTGCTGATGAAGCGTATTCGGGAAGCGATCGAGCTTTGTCTGGAAGTCGAGCAACCGACGCCGAACGAGTTTGTAGGGGTGCAGCGCGTGGCAGTGATGGCATGACTACTTTCCCTTCGCTCACGGGAACCCAACTTATCAAGGCGTTGCGCAAGCTGGGGTTCGAGGTGATCCGGGTCAAGGGCAGCCATCACTTCCTCCAGCATCCCGATGGCCGCGGCACGGTGGTGCCGGTGCATCGCGGCGAGACGATTGGCCGTGGTCTCTTGGCGCAGATTCTGCGCGACTGTGATCTATCGCGCTCGGAACTGCAAAGCAAGCTCTGATCGGGTTGCGGAATCCGCGCCGGGGACGAGTATAGCATGGGCGGCTGAGGGGCTACCAAGTCTTGCCAGGGCGACATGCCGCTGTCGATAGGCCGGCCCTCCACCGCCTACCTCTCCCCCAGCGCCTCGGCGTCCAACTGGCGGAAGAACGCCAGCATGAACGCCTGCCGTTCGGCGGCGATGGCCCGCGCCGTGGCCGTGTACAAGCCTTCGGCCAGGCCCTCCAGCTTGCAGACCAGTTCGTGGCTGGGGGTGTAGTCCTTGGTCGCACCTCGGTGTTGACGATAGGCCCGCACCTCCTCGCCCACCTGGCTCCGTACCTCGGCCAACGGCCCGGCCCACAGTTGCGTGCCGTGGCGTCCGGCAAAAGCGAAGGCCCGCGCCACGCCGATGGCGCCGATGGCGTCCAGTTTGTCGGCATCGCACAGGCATTGGGCCTCGATCGTGGCCGGGTGCGGCTCGACGCTAAAGCGATGGGACTCGATGCAATGGGCCACGGCCTCGACGAAGCCCGGGTCTTCGCCCGCCAGCAGTTCTCGAGCTCGTTGGGCGCCGGCCAGATGATGGTCGGGTTCCAGGCGGGCGCAATCGTGCAGCAAGGCGGCGGTGCGCACCACCTGCAAGTCGGCGCCTTCGGCCTGGGCGATGTGCTCGGCCAGCCGCGTCACACGCAGGACGTGGTCGAAGGCATGGGCGGCGTCGCTATCATCGTAGAGCGTGCGGGCGAAGTCGGTCGTGAGTTGGATGGCGTGCTGGCGCATGGTGGGGTCGGTTAACGGCGATTGTCCCTCTCTCCCGCCCCCCGCCAGCGCAGCCACAGCACCCCGCCCGGCAGGCTGCACACGATCTGCACGGCCTGGATGAGCAGACTCAGACTGACGGCCATCTCGCTCGAGACGCCCACCAGCCCGTAGAAATAGGGATAGGCCACCTGGTTCAGCCCCAAACCGCCGATGGAGACGGGGATGATGAGCACCAGGGCGATGAGCGGTGTGAAGAGGAGGACATGGAGGAAGGGGATGCCGCCGCCCAGACTGAGCGTCAGGGCATAGTTGACGGCCGTGGTGCTGAGGATGCCCAACAGCCCGATGCCAAAGGCCAGCGCCAGCGCCCGGTACTGGAAACGATAGGACTCGAAGGCGAGCGAGAGCGACGACCACATCCGGGCCAGGGGACGAAGCGGGGTGTTGGCAAAGAGGCGGTCGATCAGGCGGCGCAAGCGGCGGCTGAGCAAGACGCCCGTCATCAGCGCCAGCACACTCACGCCGGCCACCGCCACCCAGGCCAGCAGCCTCAGTTCCGAGCGCCCGGTGACATAAACCGTGATCAGGGCTGCGGCTGCGGCCACGCTCATGTAGGCGGCCAGGCCGATGAGACGGTCGAGCACCACCGAGGCGGCGGCGGCGGCGGTGCGCTCGGTGGTGCGGGCCAGGCCATAGCCGCGCATCAGGTCGCCGCCGATGTTGGCCGGGAGCACGTTGTTGAAGAAGAAGCCGACGAAGGTGTAGTTCAGGAGGGCGCGAAAGGGGACGGCGATGGCCTGCGAGCGCAGCAACACCCACCACTTGATGGCGTTGATCGTCATCGCCAGCCAGAAGATCACCATCGCCAGCCCCACCCACCACAAATTGGCCGCCAGCAGGTGGGCGGTGAGGACGGGCAGGTGGACGCGCGTCAGGACGAAAGCGATCAAACCCAGGCTGATGACCAGCTTGAGCAGGGTCCCCAGATGTCGGCGCACGACGCTACCCCCGCGATTTGTTGGCGGCCAGCGGTTGCACGCCAGAGCGAGGGTCTGTCCGTTGCTCGGCCGCCTCGCGCTCGGCCTTTACGTCCATCTTCTGCGACCAGGCCATATCCCACACCACATGCCGGTCTCGGCGCACGGCAAAGTCCCACCAGCCCAGGAAGCGCGACCAGCCTTCTAGCACGGCCAGCAAGACCAGAACCCACAACAGCCGCACCGCCCCCCAGATGGCCGTCCATGCCTGCTGGATGGCGATGGCAGCGACCTTGCGTTTGCGCAGGCTGCTGACTTTGTAGCCGTATTTGTGTTGCAGATAGAGGTGCCCGGCATGATTGCGCCGGCGCTGGCGCACGAAATCGCCCAGCGTGTTCGGCCCGGTGTTGTAGACCACAGCATCGGGCGCGTAGCGCACCTCCAGGCCGCCGTGGACGATGAAAGCCTCGACGAAGGCCTCGTCCATCGCCACATCCGGCGGGATGCGATCCAACACCTTGCGAAAGGCGATCAACTCACCCAGGCGGGGGATGTCGAGGCAAAGCTCGTGCTCCATCTGCAGGCGCAGATAGGTGAAAAGGCCAACGATGTGGTCGGGCGTGTTCACCGGCACCTTGTGAGCGCCGGTCATCCCCACCTGCGGGTCGCGGAACATGCGCACCATGTGCTCGATGGCCGACTCGTGCGGCAGGGTGTCGCCGCTCTCGACCACGCAGATGTCTGTGTGTGCGATCGCCAGGAAGGCGTTGATGGCGGCCGTCTTGCCCTCGCGCCGGGGTTGCTCGATCAGCTTGATGCGCTCGTCCTGCGCCATCCATTCGCGCACGATGGGCACAGTGCGGTCGGTGCAGGCGCTGGCCACGACGATGATCTCGCTGATCTCGACTTCGTGCAGCAGCTGGTTGAGCATGGCCTCCAGCAGGCGACCGATGTTGGCTTCTTCGTTGTAGGCGGTGATGCAAACGCTGCAACGCAGCTTGTCGGCGTGTTCCAAAATAGACCTCAAGCAGAAAATGGGCCGCCAGCAGCAGCGGCAAAGCCAGATTATAGGCGAGGAAAGGAGAAAGCCCCAACAGCCATCGCTGCGCGTGCGCCGGTTATGGCCCCGACAGTGACTGTGCGAGAATGCACCGGCGGTAAGTGCTCACCCTAAAGGTGCGACGCACTTCGTGCGCGCAAGTGATTAGTCGCGCAAAGTGCGTCGCACCTGAGCGGATACCGCCGGCGGTCGATTCCCGGCTTGACCCTCTCTTTCCCCCTTTCAGGAGCATCAATCATGTCTTTTCAGACCATCATCGAACCTTTTCGGATCAAAGCCGTCGAGCCGATCCGCCGCACCACCCGCGCCCAACGCCAGGCCGCCCTGGCTGCAGCCGGCTACAATCTCTTTCTGCTGCGGGCCGAGGATGTGCTCATCGACTTGCTCACCGATTCGGGCACCGGGGCGATGTCGTCGTGGCAATGGGCGGGGATGATGGTGGGGGATGAGTCCTACGCCGGGGCGAGGTCGTTCTACCGTTTCGAGGCCACCGTGCAGGAGATCACCGGCTTCAAACACGTCATCCCCACCCACCAGGGCCGGGCGGCCGAGCGCATCCTCTTCGGCACGGCCGTGCAGCCCGGCCAGGTCGTGCCCAATAACACCCATTTCGACACCACGCGGGCCAATGTCGAGTATCGCAACGCCATCGCCCTCGACATCCCCATCGCCGAAGCGCGGCAGCCGCAACTCTACCATCCCTTCAAGGGCAGCATCGACCTGGAGGCGCTCGACCGCGTGCTGACCGAGCGCGCCGGTGGGGTTCCCCTGGTGATGCTCACCATCACCAACAATTCGGGCGGCGGCCAACCCGTGAGCATGGCCAACATCCGCGCCGCCAGCGAGCTGTGCCGCCGCCACAGCGTGCCTTTCTTCCTCGATGCCTGCCGTTTTGCCGAGAACGCCTGGTTCATCAAGCTGCGCGAGGAAGGATACGCCGACAAAACGCCGCTTGCCATCGCCCAGGAGATGTTCAGCTACGCCGATGGCTGTACGATGAGCGCCAAAAAGGACGGCATGGCCAACATCGGCGGCTTCCTGGCCCTCAACGATGACGATCTGGCCCGGCGCTGCAAGAATCTGCTCATCCTCTCCGAGGGCTTTCCTACTTACGGCGGGTTGGCCGGTTACGATTTGGAGGCTATCGCCGTGGGCCTGAAGGAGGCGCTGGATGAGGATTATCTGCGCTACCGTATTCGCTCGGTCGAGTATGTGGGTGAGATCTGCATGCACAACGACATCCCGCTCATCGTTCCCACCGGCGGCCATGCCATCTACCTGGATGCCAAAGCCTTGCTACCGCACATCTCCTGGCACGACTACCCGGCCTGGGCGCTGGGCCTGGCGCTCTATCTGGAGGGCGGGGTGCGTTCGGTGGCCATCGACAGCGTCATGTTCGGCCGCCAGCCCGACGGCAGCGAGAGACCGGCGGCCAACGAACTCGTGCGTCTGGCGTTCCCCCGCCGTGTGTACACCCAAAGCCACATCGACTACCTGGCCGAGGTGCTGATCCACACCAAAGAACTGGCCCCGCGCATCCGCGGCGTCCGTATGATCGAGGAACCGCCCGTGTTACGGCATTTCACCGCTCGCTTCGAGCCGCTGGCGGTAGGATTGGTGGTCGATTGAGGATCACCTGGCTGCTTTTCCAAAGACTACGATCAAGCCGCCCACTCCAATTCGAGCTTGCGGTGGCTGCGGACGCAGTCCTTCAGGTATAGGTTGATCAGCGCCTGATAGGGGATGCCATTCTCTTCGGACATCGCCTTGAAGTACTCGACGACGTCGACGCTCAGACGAATGGTCACAGGCTTCTTGAGTAGTTTGGTATAGGGATTCTTGGTCGAATCGGAAAAGTCGTATTCTTCTTTCATCTCAGGAATGTCTCGTATTGGTTGCGCTGACACCTCACCTTTTAGGCGAAAACATGCTTCTCCAAAGCCCCGTCAACCCGCCCCCGCCCTCTCCCTTCTCGTCCACATCGATGTGCTCGATGTCGCCCAACCGTTGGCTGACCATCGCTCTGGCCATCTCGGCTTCGTTGTAGCCCTCGCGGTCATAGGTTCCGGCCGCCTTGCCATCGCGCACAATGGTCAGGCGGTCGCCGACCTGTGCGGCGTCGTTGAGCCGTCGCGAGAGATAGAGGCAGGTCATGCCCAGGGCAGGCAGCCGGCGCACGGCATAGAGGAGCTGGCTGACAGCTTCGGCCGTGGCCAGGTTGGTGGTCGGTTCATCGAGGACGACCAGGCGCGGGTGCGTGCTGACCGCACGGGCGATCATCAACAACCGCTGTTGGATGGGGCTGAGCTGGCCGACCCTGGCATCCAGCGGCAGGTGGAGATGGAGCATGTCCAGGGCGGCCTGGGCCTGTTTGTGCACCTCGACGGTGCGGATGAAGAAGCGATTCTGGTGCTCCCACCGCCCCATGACGATGTTCTCGGCCACGCTCAGTTGCTCGAACAGGCCCAGACGCCGCGGCACGACGCTGATCCCGGCCCGGATGGCATCGGCCGGGCCGTGGAACTGCATGACCTGGCCCTCCAACACCACCTCGCCCGCGAAAGCGCCGTGCGGATGGATGCCGGCCAGGATGCGGAGCAGGGTGGTCTTGCCCGCTCCTAACTCGCCCAGCAAAGCATGAATCTCCTCTTTCTGCACCGCCAGGGAGAAGTCGTCCAGCGCGGCGACGTTGGGGTAGGTCTTAGTGAGGTGGCGGAGTTCGAGGAGCGGGGGGGTGGGCATGGGGAGGAAGGCGTATCGAGAGGCAGCGGTCGGTGTGGGTATTGTAGCACACCCAGGACGCGGTCGAAGTTAGCCTGCGACGCGCTTCCGTTGTATAGTTGGCCTATGAATACTGTTGAAGGGCTCCGATGGTTGCGCGCCGCCAAGAGCGACTTGGGCATGGCGCAGGCGTTGCTGTCGGTACCCAGATGCTTTGCCAGAAGGCATTCCCTCCGAGCAATATGACAGGGATATGGCAGAGCAAGCCATTGTCGATGCACAGTCGATCCTGGCGTTTGTTGAGGAGCGCCTCCGATGAAGACTGACGTTGCCTTGCCGCTGTATCAAACCGGCATCGAAACTCATTGCCACCGCGTGGTCGCTGTGTTCCAGCCTGACTGCGTCATCGTGCACGGTTCCATCGCCCGTGGTGATTACACACCCCACAGCGATGTAGATATTGTCGTGATTGGCGGCAATCTACCGGCAAATTTCTTCGCACGCATGTTTGAACTCAATCGCTTGCGCGATGGCAAGACACCCATCGAGGCTGTTGCTTACACTCGGAACGAATGGGAAAGTATGCGACGCCAATTCCATCTCACCGCGCTCGAAACGATGGAATGGGGCATTCCGCTTTATGGTGAGGCGCTTTTTGCTGCCTGGAAGGCCGAATTCGAGCGATGGAAGACGATGGGGCTGCGAAGAAGGGACGCTGGCTGGTCGACGCCGGCCCTGCTGGACGACGCGGCTTACGTCCGATAGCTCCCGTTCACCGTCACATACTCGTGGCTGAGGTCGCAAGTCCAGACGGTGGCCTGGCCGGGGCCGGAACCCAGGCGGAGGTCGATCAGCAGCTCGGGCTGGGCAAAGCGGTGGGAGGATTCGGCTTCGTCGAAGGGGAGCGGCGGGGTGGGCATCGGAAAAGTACGTTCGCCTGACGGAAGTGTGATATCAAGAACTGCTACCGTCGTCTTCGACCAGAGCCGCCGTCAACGCCGGGCCATCCAGTAGCAGACGCAATCGATTGAGAACGTTTCTGCCCAATACAACCTCATTCCCTTGCTCATCACCAACGACATAGACCCCAGGAAGGGTGAGTTGGGCGATGCGTACATCCACAAAATAGAGGAATACTTTGCGCCTTTCGCCCCACTGACTGCGCAAAGAGGCTGCAAACGCTCGTTTAGCCCCAAGAACCTTGAGATGGTGAAGCGGCACGATGGTAGCGTCGGCGCCTGAGTCGATGATTGCTGTTAGGGGTAGGCTACTATCGCCAGTTGCTGTGGAGAGGACGATCGGGCAGCTTGGCGCTGGCGGATCGTAAGCTGAATCATACGGAAAGCGCGTGCTCAAAACACGGTCTCCGTTCTGGCAGTGCCTCCCAATCGGCGGATCTCGCGCGGAGGGGGCGGGAGCAAAGGTGCGATGAGCACAGGCAGCAAGCCGAAGTCAGCACGGACGCGGTGCTCCAGGCGCGCAAGATCAGGATCGTGATCGACTACCTCGCCCTGGCGCATCGCCACAAAGCCGCCGCGGTAGCGCGCCAGGAGAGAATCGTAGGCTAACCAGAACGCTTCTGTCTCTCTGATGATGGCGGCCTCTTCGATGGCATCGAAGTAGGTCTGGACGGCCTCCTCCAGCACATCATCAGCTGGCCGATCGGTAGCCTGGGCCCATTGCGTCACTCTTTCGGTCAGGGTTGGTTTGGCAAGAACGAGCACTGTCATGGTGAAGTCTCGAAGAGGTGAGGTGACAGTGGCATTGTACCACAACTCTACGTCCGATAGCTCCCGTTCACCGTCACATACTCGTGGCTGAGGTCGCAAGTCCAGACGGTGGCCTGGCCGGGGCCGGAACCCAGGCGGAGGTCGATCAGAAGCTCGGGTTGGGCAAAACGGCGGGAGGATTCGGCTTCGTCGAAGGGGAGCGGGGCGCCGGCCGAGACCAGATGGAGGGGCGGGAGCAGGGTCTCCGCCTGCCCCCCGCCGCTGACCCACAACTCGGCCAGCCCTGGTTCGAAGCCAACGCCGCTGTTCCCCGCTGCCATCAGGATCCGGCCCCAGTTGGCGTCGCCGCCGTAGACCGCCGTCTTGACCAACGGCGAGATGGCGATGGCGTTGGCCACCCGGTGGGCGTCGGCGTCGGATGGCAGCCCGGTCGCCTGGATGGTCACGAATTTGGTCGCGCCTTCGCCGTCGCGGACGATGGCCTGGGCGAGGGTGGTGCAGACTTGGGTCAACAGAGCGGTGAATTCGGCAGAAGGACGACTAAAGTCGTCACTACGAGGGTCGTTACTATGAGAGTCGTCACTATGAGGGTCGTCACTATGAGACATAAGGGGGTTCCCGGCCAGGCCGTTGGCCAGCACGACCAGCGTATCGTTGGTGCTGGTGTCGCCATCCACGCTGATGCGGTTGAACGAACGGTCGGCGGCGTGTTTCAGGGCTGCTTGCAGGGCCTCGGCGGTAATGTCGGCATCGGTGACGACGGCGGCCAGCATGGTGGCCATGTTGGGGTGGATCATCCCCGCCCCTTTCGCCATCCCCGCCACCGTCACTGTCGCCCCGCCCACCTGCCCCCGCGCCCAGGCGACCTTCATACGCGTGTCGGTGGTCATGATCGCCGTGGCGGCGGCCTCGAAACCGGCGTCGTCGGCGCGCAGGGCCTGATAAAGCGTGGGCAGGGCGGCTTCGATGCGCTCGACTGGCAGGGGCTGGCCGATGACGCCGGTGGACATCACAAACGTCGACCACGGGGCCAGGCCAAATGCCGCTTCGACGGCTTCGGCGCTACGCCGGGTGGCTGCCAATCCCTCGGCGCCGGTCACGGCGTTGGCATTGCCGCTGTTCACCAGCACAGCCTGCACACCGTCTGGGTTGAGGGCCAGCAGTTGCCGGTCATACTGCACGGGCGCGGCTGCGTAGCGGTTCTGCGTGAATACGGCCGCCGCCGTGCAGGGCGTTTCGCTGAGGATCAGAGCCAGGTCGGGCGCGCCGGCCATCTTCTTGATCCCGCAGTGGATGCCGGCGAAGGAGAAGCCGGTGGGGAGTGATATCCGCGCTGTTCCTGTTGAAGATGAAACCATGTGAAACCTCTATTCCTGTGAGCCAATCCCTGGTCACGGAAGGTCAAGTGCGCCCAAGATCGCTTCCACCTCATCCAGGAAGTCGTCTAGATCGACGCTTCGTCGCCCTTCCTCACTCCTATCATGTAATTCAGGAGCATCCAATGGGTGTCGATGCCAATGTCATGCTATGACGCCAATTTGCGCAACCGATCGATCTCTTCTTCCATATCCATCACCCCTGTCACCGCCATTTCCCAGTCGAAATAGTCTTGCTCGGCGGCAAAGGTGGGCTGCGTCGTGAGGATCATCTGTCGGAAGCTCTGGAAGTCTTGACCGTATTTGGCCTCATACCCCCGCGTCATCGTGCGATACTTGATCAGATTCCGCTGGGCGCGCTCGAGCAGCAACTGCGCGAGAACTTGATTCCAATCGAGATTGGGAAAGAGACGTTGGGCGCTGGCGCGAAGGGCCGCTGTGGTCAATGTTGCCATGACTCCTACTCCAGAAAGACGGATTTGCTTCGCTTTTCGACAGCATTGCAGTTGTCGTACAGCATCGCCATGATACCATGCACAGATCAGTTCGGCAACACGTATTGCGTATTGCGTATTCTCGTCGTTACGCAACACGCAACACGCAACACGCAACAAAACTAATCCCGCTTGAAGGCGCTATAATCGGTCGCCCGGTAGCGCGAAGCGCCGTGACGCTCGATCTCCAGCATTGCCTGCACCTTGAGGGGCAGCCCGAACAGCTTGATGAAGCCCTCGGCGTCCTTCTGGTTGTAGACATCGTCCTCGCCAAAGGTGACGTAATCCTCGCGATAGAGGCTGTGCGGACTCTTGCGGCCCACCAGGATGGCGTTGCCCTTGTAGAGCTTGAAGCGGACCGTGCCGGTGAGGTTCTTTTCCGTCGTTTGTACGAAGGCGTCGAAAGCCTCGCGCAGGGGCGTGAACCACTGGCCGTTGTAGACCAGATCGGCGTACTTCAGCCCGATCATCTGCTTGTAGTGCAAGGTTTCCTTGTCCAGGCAGAGCTGTTCGAGGGCGGCATGGGCCTCGTGCAACAGCGTGCCGCCGGGCGTCTCGTACACCCCGTGCGACTTCATCCCCACCAGCCGGTTCTCCACCAGATCGATGCGGCCGATGCCGTGCTTGGCGCCGATGCGATTCAGTTCCTGCATGACCCCCACCGGCCCGTGCGAGACGCCATTCACGCGGAAGGGGATGCCGGTCTTGAAGTCGATCTCCAGGTATTCCGGCTCGTTGGGCGCAGCTTCGGGGGCGGTGGTGAGGGTGTACATCACCTCTTCTGGCTCGTTCCAGGGGTCTTCCAGCAGCCCGCCTTCGTGGCTCATGTGGAAGAGATTGCGGTCGCGGCTGTAGATCGATTTCTCGGTGGCGGTGACGGGGACATGATGTTCGGCGGCGTAGTCCAGGGCGTCCTTGCGGCTGCGGATCTCCCATTCGCGCCAGGGCGCGACGATGCGCAGGCGCGGATTCAGGGCCATGATCGTCAGTTCGAAGCGCACCTGGTCGTTGCCTTTGCCGGTGGCGCCGTGCGCGACTGCATCGCAGCCCTCCATCTCGGCGATCTCGACCAGTCGCTTGGCGATCAGCGGGCGGGCCATCGAGGTCCCCAGAAGGTATTTACGCTCGTAGATGGCCCCGGCCTGCATGGTGGGGAAGACGAAATCGGTGATGAATTCCAGCCGCAGGTCTTCGATGGTGCATTTGCTGGCGCCGGAGGCGATGGCCTTCGCCTCCAGGCCCGACAGCTCCTCTTCCTGCCCCAGGTCGGCGCAGAAACAGACGACTTCGCAGCCATAGTTGTTGCGCAGCCAGGGGACGATGACGCTGGTATCGAGGCCGCCGGAGTAGGCGAGGGCGATTTTCTTGACTTTGGGTTTGTTGGTGGGCATGGGGTGGCTCCTGAGAGGAAATGCGAATTGCGGATTGCGAAACGTGAGGCGTGAGGCGTGAAACGTGGGGCGTGAAACGTGAGGCGTGAGGCGTGAGGCGTGAGGCGTGAAACGTGGGGCGTGAGGCGTGAGGCGTGAAACGGGAGGCGTGAAACGGGAGGCGTGAAACGGGAGGCGTGAAACGGGAGGCGTGAAACGGGAGGCGTGAAACGGGAGGCGTGAAACGTGGGGCGTGAAACGTGGGGCGTGAAACGTGAGGCGTGAGGCGTGAGGCGTGAGGCGTGAAACGGGAGGCGTGAAACGGGAGGCGTGAAACGGGAGGCGTGAAACGGGAGGCGTGAAACGTGAGGCGTGAAACGGGAGGCGTGAAACGTGAGGCGTGAAACGTGAGGCGTGAAACGTGAGGCGTGAAACGTGAGGCGTGAAACGTGAGGCGTGAAACGGAACACGAAACACGGGACACGGAACACGCAACACGGAACACGCAACACGGAACAAACAAAAACCACGATGATCGAATGTCATCGTGGTTTGGGGCGGGAACGAGGGCTACGCAGGCGCGAGGGTGGGGATCAGGCGGGCTGGCCTGTCCTCGTCCCGTGGGGGGTGCGCCTGCAGCGGAGTGTAAGCATGGAGAAAGGATAAAGGCTAGGGGGTGGGGCTGTCAAATGGCGGCCCTGGCCTATCGGCCCCTAGCCATCAGCCCTTTGCCCACCCGCCCCTCGCCGCAAAACTTCCTGCACCCTGGCCGCATCCGCCTCGGCGTCAGGATGCCCGATCTCCCGCTCGTAATCCACCAGCACCTGCATGTGCCGGGCAGCCTGCGCATAATCGCCTTGCTGGGCGTAGGCCAGACCCAGATTCCAGCTCTGCAGCCCCTCGCCCCGGCGCTCGCCGATCTCCCGGCTGATGGCCATCGCTTCCTGATACAGACCGATGGCTCGTTCCCACCGGCCCTGTTCGGCATAGGCCAGCCCCAGATTGCCCAGCCGATTGGCCTCGCCCCGGTGGTCGCCGATCTCCCGGCTGACCGTCAGCGCCTGCTCGAACAGATCGATCGCCCGCTCCTGCTGCCCGCGCAGCGCATAGGCATGGCCCAGATTCCCCAACACCGTCCCCTCGTTGCGTCGATCCCCGATCTCTCGGCTGACCGCCAACGCCTCTTCATAAAGCGGCATCGCTCGCTCCGCCTGCCCGCTGTCCAGATAGACATTGCCCAGGCTGCCCAGCCGATTGCCCACCCCGCGGCGGTCGCCCGTCGCGCGGCCGATGGCCAGCGCCTGTTCGAGGGCGTCGATGGCCTGCTCTACCTGCCCCAGCAGGGCATAGGCGGCGCCCAGATTGCCCAGATTCCAGCCCGCGGCCATCCGTTCGCCCAGGTCCCGATTGATGACCAGCGCCCGTTCGTGGCAACGGATCGCCTCATCCATCTGCCCCACCGCCGCATAGGCCAGCCCCAGGCTCCCCAGCCGGCTGGCCTCGCCCCGGCGGTCGCCGGCCTTCCGGCTGACCACCAGCGCCAGCTTGAACAGACCGACCGCGTGCTCCACCTGGCCCAGGGCGGCAAAAGCATTGCCCAGATTGTTCAGATCATCCCCCTCGCCCTGCCGGTCGCCCAACTTCCGGCTGATGGCCAGCGCCTGCTGGTGGCACTCCACTGCCCGCGCTGCCTCCCCGGCATCGGCAAAGCAATTGCCCAGGTTGCTCAGCAGCAGCCCCTCCATCCGCCGGGCCAGGGTGGGCGGGTCCAGCGCCAACGCCCGCTGCAAAGCGTCGATGGCAGCGGACAGGGCGCCCAGGTCGTGGCAGACCTGCCCCAGCTCGAACAGCAGACCCCGCCCCTCCTCCGGCGCCGTAGCTTCCCCTCCTTGTCGCGCCCACGCCTCCAGCCCGGCCTCCAGTTCCCTCCGGCGCTGCCGCAACTGCTCGACTCTTGGCTCATCGTCCATGTCCCCATTGTAGAACCTCGCCCCGCCGCCGGCAACTCCCCCACCCCGCCCCGCCTTGCTCCCTCCACCCCGCCCCGGCTATCATGCCCCTCTCTGCCTCCCTCCCCCCTCTCTGCGTCTCCCCTTCCCTGCGTCCCTGCGTCCCTCCCTCCCTGCGTCTCTGCGTCCCTCCGTCCCCCCATGCTCGCCCCCGCCCTCAAAACCCACGCCCTTCGCCTCGGCTTCGACCTGGTCGCCATCGTCCCGGCCGGCCCCAGCCCGGATTACGACCGCTACCGGCGCTGGTTGGAGGCAGGCTATGCCGGCGAGATGAGCTACCTGGCCCGGCACGCCGACTTGAAGGCCGACCCGCGCCGCCTGCTACCCGAAGCCCACTCCATCATCCTCGTCGGCCTGAGCTACGCCGCCTTCATCGACCTCGTCCCTCGCGCCGACCCCAGCCGCGGCCAGATCGCCGGCTACGCCCTCGGACGCGACTATCACGACGTGATGCGGGCGCTGCTGAAAGAGTTGGACGGCTGGATCAGGGCGCAGACCGGGCGCAGCAGCTACGGCCGGGTCTTCGTCGATAGCGCGCCGGTGCTCGAACGCTCGTGGGCAGCTGGGGCCGGCCTCGGCTTCATCGGCAAGAACACCTGCCTCATCGCCCCGGCCCTCGGCTCCGACCTCTTCCTCGGCGGCCTCCTCGTGCCCGAAAGCCTGGATGATGATGAACCATTCGGAGATTGGAGATCAGAGATTGGAGATTGGAGATTGGTAGATGCACCCGGCCCGCACTCTCCAATCTCCAATAACCAATCTCCACTCACCTGCGGCCGCTGCACCCGCTGCCTGGACGCCTGCCCCACCGGCGCCCTCGTCTCGGCCCACGAACTGGACGCCCGCCGCTGCATCTCCTACCTGACCATCGAACTACGCGGCGACATCCCGCCCGACCTGCGGCCGGCGATGGGCAACTGGGTCTTCGGCTGCGACCTCTGCCAGGCCATCTGCCCCTGGAACCGCGCCGCCGCCCGCCGTTCGCCGCCCGCCCGCCCTGCCTCCCTTCGCCTCGACCCCTCGCCGCCCCTGCTCGACCTCCTGGCCCTCGACCCGGCAACCTTCCGCGCCCGCTTTGGCGGCACACCCGTCCTGCGCGCCGGCTACGAAGGCTTCATGCGCAATGTCTGTGTGGCCGCGGGCAACTGGGGCCACCCGTCCGCCCGGCCGGCGCTGGAACATCATCTGCACCACAGCCCGCCCCTCATCGCCACTCACGCCGCCTGGGCCCTCGCCCGGCTATCCGGCGGAGCAGGTCGCCCATCCCTCCTCGCCGCCCAAAATCACCCCTCCCCCTGATCCCTCCCTCCCTGCGTCCCTGCGTCTCCGCGTCTCCCCCATCCCCATGTTCCTCCACGGCATCCTCCTCGGCTTCTCCATCGCCGCCCCGGTCGGCCCCATCGGCGTCCTCTGCATCCGTCGCACGCTGGCCAACGGGCGTTGGTCGGGGCTGGCCACCGGTTTGGGCGCGGCTACGGCCGACGCCGTCTATGGCGCCATCGCCGCTTTCGGCCTCACCGCCATCTCTGGCTTCCTGGTCGCGCAACAAACATGGCTGCGGCTGGTGGGCGGCGCTTTCCTGGTCTTTCTCGGCCTCCGCACCCTACTCAGCCGGCCCGCCACTGAAGCCGCCTCGGCCTCAAGCAGCACCCTGGCCGGAGACTATGCCAGCACTCTCTTCCTCACCCTCACCAACCCGCTTACCATCCTCTCTTTCGTCGCTGTTTTCGCTGGGCTGGGCCTGGCAGCGAGCCAGCGGAGCTATGGCGCGGCGGCGGGGCTGGTGGCAGGCGTCTTCTGCGGCTCGGCCTTGTGGTGGCTGACCCTCTCCACCGCCGTCAGCTTGTTCCGCACCCGCTTCGGGCCGGCCAGTCTGCGTTGGGTGAACATCATTTCGGGCCTGATCATTGCCGGGTTTGGCCTGATCGCCCTGGCCATCGCCCTGGCCATCGCCCTGGCCAGCCTAATGGTTTGAGCGCGACCGACATTGCCAGCGGCGCAAGAGCGGCGCCGGTTGCATTCCTGGCCTCGCCGATTGGGTGCGCCTGTCGAAAGTAATCGATAATGGCGCCAACGATCATCTCTCCTTCCACCTGCTATCGAACCATGAACTACCGCACCCTCGGCCGCATCGGCCTCAAAGTCTCCGAACTCTGTCTGGGGACCATGCAATGGGGCTGGACGGCCACCGAGTCCGAAGCCTTCGCCGTCATGGACGCCTTCTGCGAACAGGGCGGCAACTTCCTCGACACCGCCGACATCTACTCGCGCTGGGTGCCCGGCAACCCCGGCGGCGTCTCCGAGGAGATCATCGGTCGCTGGATGAAGGCGCGGGGCAACCGCCGTCAGCTCGTCCTGGCCACCAAAGTGCGCGGCCGCATGTGGGATGGCCCCAACGGCGAGGGCCTCAGCCGCTACCACATCCGCGGCGCCGTCGAAGACAGCCTCCGCCGCCTGGACACCGACGCCATCGACCTCTATCAGATCCACTGGGACGACCACGAGACGCCGATGGAAGAAACCTTGCGGGCGTTGGACGAGCTGGTGAGGGCGGGCAAGGTGCGCTATCTGGGCTGCTCGAACATCGCCGCCTGGCGGCTGATGAAGGCGCTGGGGATCAGCCAGCAGCTGGGGCTGGCCCGGTATGACTGCCTGCAACCGCACTATAGCCTGGCCCACCGCCGCGAATTCGAGGCCGAGCTCAAGCCCCTCTGCCTGAGCGAGGGCATCGGCGTCATCCCCTATAGCCCGCTGGCGGGCGGCTTTCTCACCGGCAAATATCGCGCCGATGCGCCGCTGCCCGATTCGGCCCGGCTCGGCGGCGTCAAACGCTATCTCACCCCGCGCGGCTGGCGTATCCTGGCGGCGGTCGAGCAAGTAGCGGCCGCCCGCGGGGCCACCCCCACCCAGATCGCCCTCGCCTGGCAGCTCACCCAGCCCGTGATCACCTCACCCATCATCGGCGCCAACACACCGGCCCAACTGGGCGACAGCCTGGGCGCCGTCGGCATGCAGCTGAGCGAGGAAGAGATGAAGCGCCTGGACGAGGCCAGCGCCGAACACGAAGGCGCGTAGGCGCCACTGGCCAGGCGCTGAAAGCCTTCCCGTCTTGACGTCCACACGGCGCGGTGCTAAAGTCGGATGCAGCTTAGGCGGCGCCGCCAGCTGCACCGCACCATCGCTCGCTGCGCTCTCAGCCGTCCCGCACACCGCGTTTCGCACTCACGTTTCACACCCCAGGATGCCACTATGAAAACCGTCACCGTCACCGGCGCCAAACGTCTGGGCATCTCGCGCTGCCTGGCCACAGCCACCATGGCCGAAGTGACGGCCAGGATGACCGACGAGGACATCAGCTGTCTGGTCGTGGTCGATTCCCAGGGGCTGCTCGAGGGCATCATCTCTCGCACCGATGTGCTGCGGGCGGCGCTGGCCGACGACAACTGGCGCCAGACTCCGTGCCGCCAATGGATGACGACGGCCGTGGTCACGGTCGATCCCGACACCCTTCTGCACGACGCCGCCGAGCTGATGCAACAACACCAGGTCCATCGCATCGTCGTCGCCAAAGCAGAGGGAGAGCGGCAGCGGCCGGTGGCGGTGCTGTCGAGCGGCGATGTGGTCTATCATCTCCATCGCCGCGCCTTGCAGCTTTCGAGCAGCCAAGAAGCGTAGACGCAGGCAGGGCGCGGGGCAAGGGGCGTCGAATCGTTACGGGCGGGTTACGCCTTTCTTACGCGGGGGAGGGTGTGGGAGTTTGCTTACTGGCGGCGGACGAGACGAAGGCTATGGTGGAGGGAACCCTTCCACGATGGAGCCAACTCATGAATCTGCACCTTTCCGGCCGGATGCTTTGGCTGGGGATGGGCGTGGTGTTAGCTGCTTGCAGCGCCACTCCTTCCGCTGGCGATGGCAAACTCGATCCAGTGGCCATTGCGGCCGTGGCTACAGTCACGAACACCGCCCCCGTCCCCGTCTTGCCGCCCCCTCCTTCGCCCACGACCACGTTGCCCTCACCCACGGCTGCTGCGATGCCCACGCTCTCGTTGCCTACCCCCACCCCTACCCCCACGGCCCCGCCCGCGCCCGCCTCCGACTTCGGCCCCGCCCCTGAGATCCAGACCGAGGTCTGGCTGAACACCCAGCAGCCTTTGCGTCTGGCTGAACTGCGCGGCAAGGTGGTGTTGGTCGATTTCTGGACTTTCGGCTGAATCAACTGCATCCACGTGATCCCTAGTTTGAGGGATTGGCACCAGAAGTATCGAGATCAAGGCTTGGTCGTGATCGGCGTGCACTCGCCTGAATTCGCCCACGAGCACAAGCTCGAGAACGTGCGCGAGGCCATCGACCGACTCGACGTGCCCTACGCCGTGACACTCGACAACGATTTCAGCACCTGGCGAGCCTATCGCAACCGTTACTGGCCCACTTTCTACCTGATCGATAAAGAGGGGCGCATCCGTTATGTCCACATCGGCGAAGGTCATTACCAGCAAACCGAGGCCGCCATCCAGGGTTTGCTGGCCGAAAGCGGCTGAACCCAGGATGATTGAGGTTCGAACGCACAAGGCCTTTTGCAGTGTTAAGGATCATTGACCTCTTTGGCGTTGCGGTGCTATACTCTCAGCCACTGCACAACTTTGCTGGATCTCGCCGCCTGGTCGAATCTTCTCGCCAGCAGGTTCGCTCAGGCGCCAGCATTCATCTCGCCATGGACAATGACTACCTCAACTCAGTTGGACACCCACAGTCTGAAGGACTTGCGCGCCCTGGCGCGTCTGGAAGGGCTGGCCGGCTATAGCCGGTTGAAGAAGGAAGAACTCGTCGCCCTGCTTGGCCAGAACCAGGCCAGGAAAGAGGGCGTCAGCCAGGGCATCGGTTATCTCCACACCCAACGGGATGGCAAAGGGTTTCTGCGCAGCCTGCGCCAATCGCCCAGCGAGCACGATCCCTATGTCTCACCGGCGCAGATCAAACGCTTCGCGCTCCGCAGCGGCGATCTGATCGAAGGGCCTGTGCGCCAGCCCAAGGAGGGCGAAAAATATCGTAGCCTGCTGCAGGTGACCACGGTCAACGGTCTCGACCCGGAAGCGGCCATGAACCGGCCGCGCTTCGACACCCTCACGCCCGTCTTCCCCGACC
This sequence comes from Caldilineales bacterium, assembly GCA_019695115.1. GTDB lineage: Bacteria > Chloroflexota > Anaerolineae > J102 > J102 > SSF26. The sequence continues at coordinate 31,456 of JAIBAP010000039.1, forward strand.
AGCAGTACGTGCTAGAGACCAAACCCCACATCCTGGGCACCCGGCTGATCGACCTCGTCAGTCCCATTGGCCGTGGCCAGCGGGGGCTGATTGCCAGCCCGCCCAAAGCGGGCAAGACCACCTTGCTCAAGCAGATCGCCAACGGGCTGACCGACAACTACAAGAGCCTGTATGTGATGGTGGTGCTGATCGGCGAACGGCCCGAAGATGTGACGGACATGCGGCGCTCGATCGAAGCCTTGGTCGTCAGTTCCACCTTCGATGAACCGGCCGAGCACCATGTGGCTGTGGCTGACCTGGCCCTGGCTCATGCCGCCCGTCTGGTCGAACTCAATCAAGACGTCGTCGTTCTGATCGACTCGCTCACTCGCCTCACCCGCGCCTACAATTTGGTCATGGCGGTCCCTGGTCGGGCGGTCAGCAGCACCCTCGACCCCGCCGCGATCCAGGCGGCCAAGCGGATGTTCGGCCTGGCCCGCAAACTGGAGGGCGGCGGCAGCCTCACCATCCTCGCCACCTGCCAGGTGGAGACCGGGGGGCATCTGGATGAGCTGATCTACGATGAATTCCGCGGGACGGGGAACATGGATTTGCGTCTCGACCGCAGCCTGGCCGAGCGGCGCATCTACCCGGCGATCAACATCGAGCAGAGCGGCACCCGGCGTGAGGAATTGCTGCTCGACAGCGCCACCTTGCAGCAGGTGTGGACGATGCGGCGGATGATGGACGCTATCCGTGCGGCCCAACCCAACGCCGAACCCTACCTGGCCATCCGCGACCGCCTGCGCCGCACCCGTGACAATCGCGAGTTTCTGGCTTCGCTCAATCATCGCGAGCACTGAAATCAAGTCTTAGACAGAGGGCGTCACCGCCCCCTCCGTCGTGCGATCCCCCGCGCCGCCAGGTTCTGCCTGGCGGCGCTTTTTGTTGGATCAGAAGAAAACAGCAGGTGAAACACTAAATCGCTGCGCCAAGGCACGGATTTGGCGTACATTCAGTTCCCGCTTGCTACGCAATAACTCGGACACCACACCCTGGGAGCCAATTTCGGGCAAGTCCGACTGCGTCAGCCCGTGCTCTTCCATCAGATATTGAAGCACCTCGCTGCCACTCACCGGCAATTCGGGATAGTGCTCCTCCTCGTAAGCATGGATAACAGTAGCAAGTGTATCCAGGAGATCGTAGAGCGGATGCCTCTCGCTTGTCCCCACCTCGTCAAGGAGTCGATGCAAGCGTTCAATGGCGCAGTCATAGTCGCCTTCGTTGTGGATGACGAGCAGTGGGCTGATGGTGGCCCAGGGCAGAAGCAATTCTTGAGTAAGCATATTCACACCTTCCAAGACTCTTGGCTATATTCACTGTATCGGATTGGTTCAGCTATTTGCACCTTGATCTTGACAATTGATAGCGGAGAAAGCACCCCCAGGTGCGTCTTGTGCACGTAAAACCCGCACGTGGGCGTGCTCGACTCCGCAGGAACTATCAAGCAGTATGGATAAACAACTGAACCATGCCACTGGATATTACTGCCGGGCTTGCAGCATCTCCGCCATCTTCTGCTGAATCAGGTTGATCGCCTTGAGCGGGCGCACCATCACCTTGAACTCGACGATGCGACCTTCATCGTCCCATTTGAGCATGTCGACGCCATTGACCTCGATGCCGTCGATCTCGACCTGGAACTCCAGCACGGCATCGCGCGGGCCGCTGACCTGGCGGACATAGCGGAAGCTGTCGTTGAGGAAGACCTCGAAGGCGGCGTACAGATACAGCATCGTCAGCATCTTGCCGGCCTGGGGTTTGTAGACGACCGGCGAGTAGAAGACGACCTCCTCGGCCAGGAGTTGGTCGAGGCTGCTGAGGTTGCGGGAGCGGATCAGTTCGTGCCAGGAGGCAAGCGCGTCGATGGGCATAGGATAGTCAGGGTTCGTCGCGCACCACCATCGGCAAATACACCGCCGGCGCCGTCTGGCAGGTCGTCAGCCAGATATCGTCGAGATACCACGAGGCGGCGCTGTCGGCGGTGCTGGCCTGGGCGTGGAAGCGGATGGTCTGGCCGATGTAGGGGCCGAGGTCGAAGTCAGAGCGACGCCACAGGCGCCGTTCGTCGGCGTCGCCGATGGTTTGCAGGGTGGCAAGGGGGGTGTCATCGGGCCGGCGGAGGCCGATGGTCAGGGTTTCGGAGGGGTCGAGGGGGGCGTCCAGGGTGGGCGGGTTCAGCGCCCACCAGTAGCTCAGGTGGGCGGCGGGCGCAGAGGCGGGGATGGCGATGTCCTGGTAGAGGTAGTGGTCGCTGAAGGTGACGCCGCCAAACCAGGCCCCGCGACGGGTGGCCCCGGTCAGGTCGGTGAAGGTGGAGGTGAGGACGAGGTTCTGCGTCCAGCCGGGGTAGCCGGGCGGCTCGAAATCGGGGTTGACGATGAGTTGCTGGCAGAGGGGTGTGGCGGTGGGCGTCGCCGTGGCTGCGGGGGTTGGCGAAGGGGTGAGGGTGGGGGTCTCGGTGGCGGGATGGGTGGTGGGCGTCGCCGTGGCTGTGGGTGTGGGCGAGGGGGTGAGGGTGGGGGTCGCGGTGGCGGGCTGGGTGGTGGGCGTTGCCGTGGCTGCGGGTGTGGCCGAAGGGGTGGGGGTGGCGCAGCCTTCGAGCGTGGTCTCCGGGCCGGGACAAAGCTGGAGATGGACATCGTCCACGTATAGCGCCGTCTTGCCGCCCTGACCGTCGTTGCGGACGCCAAAGTAGACCTTCAGGTTCTGGCCGCTGTATTGGCTGACATCGTAGCTGCATTCGAGCCAGGCGGCGGCGTCCTGCAACCCGCTCCACACCGTGCGCCGCACCGTGTTGTCGGGTCTCAGCAGGCGCGCCGACTGTTGGTCGTTGGCGTCGGGCGGCTGGCTGAGGGGGTAGCTGTGCCAGGAGAGGATGAGATGGCTGCCGGCGGGGACGCTCACAGCCTGGCGCAGCGACGAGAAGCTGTTGGCGTTGGCCGCGGAGGTGATCCCGATCCGGGCGCTGCGGCCGGGGCTGTGGAAGACATCGCTGCTGTACCCGCCCGTGGCCGCGGTGACCGGGAATTCCCATCCCTGATCGCTCTCCATGTCGCCGTTGAGCAGAAGTTCGGTGCAGTCATCCCCTGCCGGCGCGGCCGAGGTGGAAAGGCGGACGCCAGACAGGAGGAGGAGCAGGGCGAGGGTGAGGAAGAGGAGGATGCGCATGACCGGGAAGTGTAGCACAGAAAGGCGCCGCACCTGTCAGGTCTGTCAGGCCTGACAGGTGCGGCTCGGCGCCACTGCTACCGCCGCCAGGCCATCTTCTCGAAGAACCAGTGCTGGAGAACGGGCGCATCGAACAAGCGGCGCTGGCCGGAACCGTCCGACCGCATCACCCAGATGCCCCAGGTCCCGCCTTCGTCGCTGCGCCAGGCAATCCAGGCGCCATCCGGCGACCACACCGGCAGCCCGTCCGAAGCCGCCCGGTTGGTCAGGCGCGTGCGTCCGCTCCCGTCGGGGTTGACGGTGTAGATCTCGAAATTGCCTTCCTCCTGGCTGATGAAAGCCAGTTTGCGACCATCGGGCGACCAGGCCGGCTGGCCGTCGCTGCCACTGCTGGTGGCGCGGGTGCGGCCGCCGGCGTCGGCGTCGGTGATCCAGATGCCGCAATCGCCGCCAAAACAGTTGCGGAAGGCGATGCGGTTATCGACCGGCGACCAGTCGGGGTATTCGCCCTCGATCAGTGAGCGCAGGCCGCCGCCATCGCTGTTGATGATGTAGATCTGGTCGCCCATCACGGCCAGGCGGTCGGCGCCGGGGCTGAACGAGGGATAGAAGCCGCCGGGGATGAGCTTGCGCCCGCCGGTGTAGTCCGAGTTCATGATCCAGATGCCCTCGTTCTGCGCCCCACTGTCGGCGCCCCAATCGTAATAGGCCAGTTGCCTGCCATCTTTGCTGAAATCGACCTCGGTGCGCCAGGGACTGATCATGCGTTTGGCGCCGCTGGCCATGTTGTACTCCCACAACTCCCATTGGCGAGCGTCCATGTTGGCGTTGGAGTAGAGCAAGACGCCGCTCAGCTTGCCGGCCGGCGCGGCCGGCGCCCTGGTCGGGGCGGCGGCGGCCTTGGGCGTGGGCGGGATGTTCGTGATCACCGGGGCGCTGGCCGCGGTGCCGCTGGCCCGGCCCAGATCCGAGCGGATCCAGCCTTTCTTGCCGCCGCCCAAATCCACCTGATACCACAGCCCGTCGCTGGCCTGGGCTTTGCCGGTGATGGCGAAGACCTCACCCGCCTTGCCGGCTTTGACGATGGCATAGACGGTGCCCGGCCCGCCGCGCACGTTGGCGGCTTTGGTCAGGGTGATGGCCGGGCCGGTGGGGGTCGCGACCCGCGTGGCGGCGCGGGTGGCGGTGGGGGTGGAGGCGAGCGCCCGATCACCCTCGGCGCGGACAACCGGCGCCCCCGGCGCCAACACCATCCACGCCGCCAGGAGCGATGCGGCGAGTGTTGCCAAGACGAGTATTCTGTTGTTCATGTGTCCCTCCACGAGAAAAACAGTGGGTTGACTCAAGTTCGGGGCGGCGAGAACCTTTCCCTGCGCCAACCAGTTGAATTGATGATGACCGGCGATGAGAAACCCGTCCACCGGCCATCTTTGGCAATCATAGCACAACAGAAGGTGGTTGTATAGAGGCTTCCGATCAGTGTTCCGATCCTCCTTGATCGCCAAGACGTGGACATGTTTATGAGGATACGCGACGGACCAACCTTCCTCTGTCTGCCATCGTCAAACAGCCGGGCGGCCGTCCAGCCCCAGCTCCGGAGCAATCCCCTGCATCGCCTCCAGCACGAACTGGATGTGGGCGTCCAGGTCTTCGCCCAGGTCGGCGGTGTTGTGGGCGATCTCGTCGCGGTCGATGGCGGCGGTGAAGCGCCTGTCTTTCCATTTCTTCTTGATCGAGGACAGCGTCACCTCGCGCAGGTCGCGAGTGGGGCGCACATAGGCGGTGGCGATGATGAGACCGGTGATCTCATCGCAGGCGCGCAGGGTTTTGTCCAGCGGCGTCAGGGCGGGGACGCCCAGGAAGTCGGCGTGGGCGGCGACGGCGTGGATCACTTCCTGCGGCCAGCCCCACTCGGCCATCAGCCGCAGAGCCGTGCGCGGGTGTCCGGCGCTGGGGTCATCCATGTCGGGGAATCGCTCGTAGTCCAGGTCGTGGGCGAGGGCGGCTGCGCCCCACAGGGCCTCGTCGGCTCCGTACTTGCGGGCGTAGGCGCGCACGGCCGCTTCGACCGCGAGGACGTGCTTGCGCAGGCCGTCGTTCTGAATCCAATCGCAGACGAGCGCCCAGATGTCGGCGCGAGGTGGGAGAGACATAGGCAGGCAGCTCAGAGATCGGGTTTCCACGGCATCTCGGCCTGGCCCAGGCGGTGGTTGACCACGCGGGCGAGGACGAAGAGCCAGTCGGAAAGGCGGTTGAGATAGCGTTGAGCGTCGGGTTGGATGGTCTCGGCGTCGGCCAGGGCGGCGACGGCTCGTTCGGCGCGGCGGCAGACGGTGCGGGCGATGTGGAGGGTGGCCCCGGCAGCCGACCCTCCGGGCAGGATGAAGGTTTGCAGGGGGGGCAGTTCTCCTTCCCAGGCGTCGATTTCTTGCTCCAGGCGCGCGATCTTGGCCGGATTGACGCGCACGACATAGCTGGTTTTGGCGTCGAGCGGGGTGGCCAGGTCGGCGCCCACCTCGAACATCTCGGCCTGGATGCGCTCGATGCGCTGGCGCAGGTCGGGGTCGGGGCATTGGCTGGCGGCCAGGCCCAGGAAGCTGTTGGTCTCGTCCACGGCGCCGTAAGCGGCCACACGCAGGTGGTGTTTGGGGACGCGCCCGCCGCCGAACAGTCCTGTCGTTCCTAAGTCGCCTGTTCTGGTGTATATTTTCATGGTTTGAGGCCTGTTGCGTGTTGCGTGTTCCGTGAAGCGCTTCACGTTTCACGCTTCACGCTTCACGCTTCACGCTTCACGCACCACAGGACGCCAGCGATGGCTGGCGCCGATGAGGTCAATCGATGCTGCGGTTGTCGTCTTGGGCGAAGAGGTCGATGGGCGGGCCGCCGATGGGCTGCGGGTGTAGGAGGTGGACATCGAGCCAGGCGGTGATGCGGGCCAGGGACTCGCGCACGGTCCAGAAGGGCGCGGCGGTGTAGAAACGCCGGTCGGCGGCCACGCCCACGGCGTCCACCCCCAGCTGCTGGCAGAGGTAGAGGGCGCGGGGGAGATGAAAGGCCTGGGTGACGATGACGATCTGTCTCTGCCCGAAGATGTGGCGGGCGCGCCAGCAGGAATCGTAGGTGCGCCGGCCGGCGTAGTCGTAGGCCAGGGCGGCTTCGGGCAGACCCTGGTCGCGGGCGAAATCGCCCATCCGGGCAGGTTCGTTGTACTCGACCACCGAGTTGTCGCCGCTGAGGAGCAGTTTCTGCACTTTCCCGGCCTGGTAGAGGTCGATGGCCGTGCGCATGCGGTCGGCCAGCACCGGGGTCAGGCGGCCGCTGGGGTAGACGCCGGCGCCGAGGACGAGGGCGACCGGCCGGCGCTCCACCTCCTCGGCGCCGACAATGCGGCTGCGGTAGCGCAGGCTCACATCCAGATAGGCGACGAGGGCCAGGAGGGAGGCAATGCCGGCAAGGGCGAGCGCCAGCAGCATGGCTTTGTGGAGTCGGGCGCGCAGGGCGGAGGGCGTCATCGGGCAGGCAGGGCGGGCGGGCGGCTAGCCGCTGGTTAGCGGGTGACGATGGCGCGGCGGAGGGCGGGGGCGAGATAGTCGCGCGCTACTACTTCCCAGCTCATGCGGGCGCCCACCTCCTGGCCAAGCTCCAGCAGTTGCTGGCTTTCGGCGTCGGTGAGGGGCAGGCGGGCGGCGATGGTCTCGGCCACCAGACGGCTGTTGTTGATCTCGATCAGGTCGCGACCGAACTTGTCGAGTTTGAGCGCATCCCAGGGCGAGCCGAACTGCCAACCCGGCGGCGTGCTGACGTAATCGGCGACGACGACGTTGGGGAATTTGGGCAGGTCGGCGGCGGCGCGGTCGACGAAGCCCACACAGCCGCAGACGTTGGAGGGGGCGCAGAGGGCGCCGAAGCTGAGCGGTTCGACCTGGGCGATGCCGAACGGCTCGTAGATGCTCTGGCCGAATTCCACATCGGCGCCCTTGCGCAGATCCATGAAGCCCATCTCGGCCGGCATCCGGCTGCCGCAACGGTCGCGACTCCAGCCGAACTGGTTGATCAGCACGGCCTTGACCGCCCGGCTGCCGCGGTTGAAGGGTTCCAGGCCGTGGAAGTAGTAATCGACTTCCAGCCCCAACAGGTCGCCGTTGTCGGCGCGGTGCCCAACCGGCCAGCCGTATTGCCCCTCCCAGGCCTGCACCTGGGCCGAGGTGCGGCCGGTCGGCTCGGAGCTGGAGAGGACGAAGAGGAGGGCGGTCTTGCCGGCGGCGGCAAGCATGGCGTCCAGGTGGCTGAGGACGCGCAGGTCGCGCCACAGGGCTTTGCTGGCCACGAAGCGGGTGACATGGCTGAAGATGAAGTCAGGTCGGTAGCCGTAGAGGTTCTGGGCGTAGGTTTGCAAGAGGGCTTTGCTCTGTTTCTTTTCGGCCAGGGTGACGGGAAAGCTGGGGATGCCGTTGTAGACCAGGTCGATGGCTTTCCAGTTGTAGGCCCCGCCCAAGAAGCGCAGTTCCTCCACCACCAGGTCGCCTACGGCCAGGATGGCGTCGCAGGCGGCGGCGCGATGGAGGAGGGCGTGTTTGTAGTAGTCGTTCTGGTCGCCGAAGACGGCGTCGAGGCTGTGCCCCTGCTGCCGGGCCAGGAACATGGCGTTGTAGAAGCGGGCGTCGTGGCCGGGGTGTTCTTCGACCAGCAGGCGGGCGGTGGCCACCTCGTGGGCATAGAAGGCCGTGCGCCAGAGTTGGGGGTCCTTGATCAGCGCCGCCAGGACGAGGGGGACGCCCATCCATTCGTGGGCGAGGAGGACGCGCGGGCCGCTGATCCCGTCCGCCAGGGCGTAGAGGGCGGCGTAGGCCGGTTCGGCCAGATTGACGAAAAGGCGGAATTCGGGGTCGTAGTCGTAGCGGTTGCAGTCCAGCCGGAATTTGTCCCAGAGGAAGTAGCGGAAGCTATCGACCCGGCCCTTGTCGATGAGCGAGACATCGATGAGCAGGACTTCGTGCTCGACCCCGCGGAAGGGGCGCTTGCCATAGTAAAGGCCGACGCCATAGGTGGTCTCGATGGCGTGGAACCGGCTGCTGAGTTCGGTCGGCAGGAGGTCGACGCCCAGGCCGGGCGCATAGCGGAGTTTGAGACCGTTGCGCGGGTCGAAGAGTCGCTCCATTTCGCCGCTGTTGAAGCGGTTCAGGGGGCCGACGACGATGCTGCGACCGGCGACTTCCTGGTAGCTGGCGGCGCCGAGCAGACCATCGAGCACGGCGCCAATGCCGCCCACTTTGACGGCGGCTTCGTGGGTGATGTGGACGAGGAGATCGACGGTGGTGGGCATGGCGAAGGACCTGGGGGCGGAGGGGCAGAGGAAGGTCGTGAAACGCGAGATTCGGTGTGTGCGCCGGTTATTCTAGGCCGGGGGCGGTGATTTCGTCAATCGAAACGGTTCCCAGGCAGCGGACGCGCCAGGCGGCGCCCTGGGGGGAGCGCCGCCTGGTTACGGGGAGGGGGAATCGGTGGGGATTACAGCGTGCTGGCCTCGGCCAGGGCGTCGATCTCGGCCCGGTCGCTGAGGATGCGGTGGATCTTGCCATCTTTCATCATTACCACCCGATCGACATACTTGCACATGCGCAGGTCGTGCGTCACCATCACGCCGGCGCGCTGTTGTTCGTGGATGAGGTCGGCGAAGGTCTGCACCACCTGATGGGCCATGTTGGTGTCCAGGCTGGCGGTCGGTTCGTCAGCCAGCACCACGCTCGGTTCGTGGATGAGGGCGCGGGCGATGGCCACGCGCTGCTGTTGGCCGCCGGAAAGCTCGCTGGGGAAGTGGCCCAGCCGGTCGCCCAACCCCAGCCGGGTCAGCAGCGCCTGCGACTTGACGACGCCGTTCTTGAGCGGCTTGTCGTTGAGCCTGAGCATGAGATCGACATTGTCTTGGGCGGTCAGGTAGGGCACCAGGTTGTTGGCCTGGAAGGTGAAGCCGATGTTCTGGCGGCGGAATGTGGCCCGGTCTTTCTCCTTCATCCCGGCCAGTTCCTTGCCGTCGATGCGGATGCTGCCCGAGCTGGGTTTGAGGAGACCGGCCAGCATGGCCAGCATCGAGGTCTTGCCGGAGCCGCTGGGGCCGACCAGGGCGATGAATTCACCGGCTTCGACGCTGAGCGAGACGCCATCGACCGCGTGTACGGCGTCGGCGCCATCGCCATAGGTTTTCGTGACGTTGATGGCTTGGAGGGCAGGTGTCATGGGTGTTTTGCGATGAAGGTGGCAGACCCTAATCTTTAAGACCCTAAAGGTCTCCAAGACCTTTAGGGTCTGGTTGGTGGGGTCTGGTTGGTGATGGGGCTGATGGGGATGGTTACTGCGCCAGACCGAGGGCGGTGAGGGGTTCGACGCGCAGGAGGGCATAGACCGAAACCAGGCCGCCCAAGGGGCCGATGATCAACAGCGAGGCGACGGCGGCGGTCACAGCGTCGGCGGTGAAGACGATGGGGATGCCGGCCGGGAAAGCCAGCGAGAGGAGGAGGGCGCCGGAGGCGCCGACGGCGACGCCGATGGCATTGACGGCGATGATCTGGAGCAGGGCGGATAGGCCGACCGTGCGGCTGGCGGCGCCGATGGCCTTGAGCATACCGATTTGGGCCACCTTTTGCAGGGTCTGGATCTGGAAGAAGCCGCCGATGACGAGGATGCCGATGAAGAGGGTGAAGTAGCGCTGCGTGTTGAGGGTGCTCTGTTGGGCCGAGTAGCCGGGTGTGGCTTGATAGGCCTTCACCCGGTCGGCGACCTCGACATCGGGCACGGTCTGCTCGATGCGGGCAGCTACGGTCTCGATGGCAGCCGGGTCTTTCAGCTTGACGGCGACGATGTTGGCGATAAGTTCACCGTCTGTCCCCTCGGCTGCGGCCTTGGGACGGATTTTGTCCCAGGTCAGGTAGGGGACGAAGACGGAGGGGGCGAGGAAGAACTGGCGGCCGTCGCTGATCCCGACCACCGTCAGGTCATAGAATTCCTCTTGGGCGCCCTGGATGGCCTTGACGACGATGGTATCGCCCACCTGGATGCCGGCGCGCAGGGCGGCGTTGCGGTCGATGACGGCCTCGTTGCTGCGCGAGCGGCTGAGGTTGCGGCCCTCGAAGGCGGGAGGCTCGCCCGGCCGGCCTGGCTCGACCCCGATCAACGAGACATCGAGCGGTTCGGCGCCGTTGGCGAAGACGAGGCTGGTGGAGGTGACGTTCACCTGGCCGACATCCTCCACGCCCTCCACCCGGCGGATCTCAGCCAGGCGGGAGCGGCCCAGGCGGCTGGCCGAGATGGAGAGGTCGACATTCTGCTGGTAGACGATCAACTCACCGTTCAGCTTTTCGATATACTCGCGGTTGCCGTCGCCCAGCCCTTCGGCCAGGGCGGCAATGAAGAGGACGAGGGTGGTGATGAGCGCCACCACCATCGCCACCAGGAGGAAGCGACCGCGGTTGTGCCAGAGTTCTTTGAAGGCAAGGTAGGTGGCCATGACGGGGTGTTACCTCGGTTCGATGCTGACCACGGCGGTCTGGTTCCAGAGCAGGCGCTCGTCCTGCTGGTCGGGGGTGATGACGACGGTGTAGACGATGTCGCCGCGCTTGTCTTCGCCGATGGGCCGGACGAGTTTGACCACGCCTGTTTTCTCCAGGCCGGGGATGGCGTCGAAGGTGAGGCTGACGGGCATACCTTCGACGATGGCGACGGCGTCGAATTCGGTCAGGTCTTCGGTTTCGATCTGCCAGGCGCTGAGGTTGGCCAGGCGCAGCACCGGGGCGCCGGCGGCGGCCTGTTCGCCGGCGCGGGCGTCGAGTTGGGCGATGACGCCGGCAAAGGGCGCTTTCAGTTCGGTTTCGGCCAGGGCGGCCTGGGCCTGAACGACGGCAGCCTGGGCGGCGGCGACATCGGCTTCAAGGACGGCCAGGCTTTCGGGGCGGGCGCCGGCCAGCAAGAGGTCGAGCTGGGCCTGGGCCTGATCGACATCGGCCTGGGCTGCGGCCAGGTCGGCGGGGCGGACGGCTTTGAGGGCGTCGAGTTGGGCCTGGGCGCGGCTGACGCCAGCGCGGGCGGCAGCGAGGTCGGCGGCGGTGGCGCCCTGCTGCAGGTCGGCCAGACGAGCCTGGGCGGCCTGGACGGCGTTGGTGGCCTGTTCCAGTTGGGCAGCTTCGGGGCGGGCGCCGATGTCGGCGTTGCCGGCCACGCGGTCATAGGCGGCCTGGGCCTGGCGTTGCACGGCCTGGGCGTTGGCCAGTTCGGCCTCGGCGGCGATGCGTTGCTGCTGGCTGGCGCCTGCTTGCGTTTTTTGCAGGGCGGCCTGGGCCTGGCTCAGGTCGGCGGTGGCGGCGGCCAGGTCGGCGGCCTGGGCTTCGGCGCTGAGGCGGTCGCGCCGGGCCAGGGCGGCGGCCAGGGCGGCCTGGGCGGCGGCGATTTCCTGGCCGCGGGCGCCAGCTTCGACTTCGGCCAGGCGGGCCTGGGCGCGGGCGAGTTGAGCTTCGGCCTGGGCCAGGGCGGCCTGCTGGCGGGCGGATTCGAGCCGCACCAGGGTTTGTCCGTCCCTCACCGCCTGGCCTTCGGCCACCAGCACCTCGGCGATGATGCCGCTGACCGGCAGGCTGAGGTCGGCGCTCTGGCTGGGGACGACGCGGCCATCGACGACGATGGCGGCCGGTTGGGCGGCGGCGACCGTCTCGGCGGCTTCGGCGACGTTGGCGGCTGGTTGGCGCAACTGGAAAGCGGTAAAGGCGCCGCCGGCCAGGATGACGAGTGCGGCGGCGATGATGAGCGGTTTCTTTCGCATGGGGTGGTTCCTCGGATTGAGATCGGATTGATGGGGTTCGCCTGCTGGGGTTGTTTGGGGCGAACAGTGGTGAGCATAGCGGAAGCCGAGGAGGAGATCAGTGATCTCTACTCCAATTGCAATGATTTTGTCGATAATTTGTCGATATTTTGTTGATCGACTTGGCCCAGCAAGAATTCTATCGCCGCTCGCACCGGCGATAGCTCTCGGTTATGATCTCTTCCCGCCCCGCTGGCCCGGGCCCTGGTCTTATGCTGCCAGGCGCCAACCAAGTTCTTTCAGGCGCTCGCTGGCATTAAAATTCGAAGGTGGATTGATCTATCCTTGACCAAGTTCGCGCCTCATGTTGTGCCTTGCCGTGAACCGACCGCAGCCCCCTTCATCGATCTCCAACTCAACCCTGGCCCCGTAAACTGTAGGGGTGTTGCCATCTTGGGTGGGGCGCCCGGTTTTCTCACCGAAGGCAGCAAGCTGAGACGACGGCGGTTTCCCACAATTCGCGCTCGAAATCGATGTCGGCTTTGGCGGGCATCAAAGCAACCTCGTTGGCGCAGCACATAGGCGCTTTGGACCACGTCGGGAAAGTCCCAGCACAACAAGCTCACCTCAGATGGTTCTGACATGGGCGTACTCCCGCATTTTGCCATCGCTCGTGACCAGAGAACAGCTGTAGTGGAGTGCGGTGGCAACGATGATTTCATCCGCAGGGTCGCTGCGAAACCCATCTGGCAACTGTGTCGCGAGCATGGCGATCTCTGGAGTCAGGGGCAAGACCTGGATTCCTGGATAGCCGAGCGCCATTTCCAACCATGTCTTCAGTGAACGTTTCAGCTCGATCCTACCAAGCTGCACCAGTTTGGCAATCTCCCAGCATGAGATGACGCTCACACCAATGACATCTTGCTCGTGCGCCAGGAGTGCTTCCATCTGGCGTCGCGTCAAGGGCTTGGGATCAAGCACCCACCACAGCCAAATATGGGTGTCGATGACAATCATATGATCTCACCGCGCACAGCATCCCAGGCTTCGGGTGGCAAGGCTGGAGCGAACGGTTCGAGGTAGACGTATGGTTCTCCCCGCAATGGATAGCGTGCGACTTCGCCCGCGACCGCTTGGGAAATTGTCGATCGTTGCGCTGATTTCAGCACGGCAATGAAGTCGAGCACCTGTGCCTGCGCGCCAGTAGGGAGGCCAGCTAGTTCACTAATAACTTGTTCGATCACGGCGTTGCTCATGAAAGTCCTCCTGGCATCATGCCAACTCAATCGTACAATAATCCTCCAGTTCGATCAAACTCCAGTCATGCGCCCCCCTCCCACCTCGCATCGTCGTCTCCTACTTCCTTCTCCCTATCAGCCCCCTCAACCCCCTCACCTCCGGCGAACCAAACAGCCACGCCGCCCCGGCATAGGCCGCCGCCGCCAACCCGCCGATGACGACCGCCTGCACCGGCCGCGACCAGCCTGCCCCCACCCGCAAGAGCACGAACACGACCGCGGCCATGACAGTCGCCGCCGCCACGGTGCTGACCAGGCTGCGCCCCACCCGCCGCTCGCCCCAGCCGCCCAGCCGCACCCGCAGCAGCCAGAGCAGGATGCCGGCTTCGGCCAGCGTCGCCGCCGAATTGGCCAGGGCCAGACCGCCGTGCGCCAGCGGCCGGATGAGGATCAGGCTGAGGGCCACATTGGCCGCCATCGCCCCCACCCCCACCAAAACCGGGGTGAGCGTATCCTTGAGGGCGTAGAAGCCCCGCGCGGCGATCTCCACCACGGCATGGCCCACCAGCCCTAGTGCAAAGAAGGCGAGAGCGAAAGCCGTCATCTGGACATCGGCGGCATCGAAGGCCCCTCGCTCGAGCAGCAGCGAGACGATGGGTTGGCGCAGCAGGATCAGGAGGATGGCGGCCGGGAGGGTGAGGAAGGCAAGCAGGGCGAAGATGCCGCCCAGCGTCTCGCGCATGGCCTGGCGTTGGCCCAGGGCGGACTGGTGGGCGAAGGTGGGGAAGGCGGCGGTGGCGATGGCCTGGGCGAAGATGCCCTGCGGCAGCAGCATGATCAGCCAGGCGTAGTTGAGGGCGCTGATCGAGCCGGCGACCAGGTGCGAGGCCAGGAAGACGTTGACCATGAAGTTGATCTGCACCACGGCCAGGCCCAGCACTCGCGGCCCCATCAGCCGCAACACCTCGCGCACCCCGGCGTCGGCCAGGTTGAGCGAGGCCGTCCAGCGGGCGCCAAAGTGGAGCAGGCCGGGAACCTGGATCAGCAGATGCAGGCTGGCCCCCACCACCACGCCCACCACCAGCGCCCGGATGCCCATGACCGGGGCCAGGAGGAGCGCCGCCAGGATGATGGCCAGGTTGTAGAAGATGGGGGCCAGGCCGGGCAAGAGGAAGTGATGAAAGGCGTTGAGGATGGCCATCACCAGCCCGCTGAGGCCGAAGATGACGGTGCTGACCAGCATCCAGCGCATCAGGCTCACGGTCAGGGCTTGCTGTTCGGGTGTGAAGCCGGGCGCAATCACGTGCGCCACCAGCGGGCGGGCGAGGACGGCCGCCAGGATGGCCAGGACGGTCAGCGCCAGCACCAGCAGGTTGGCGACCTTGCCCGCCAGATCCCAGGCCGAGGCCACATGGTCGTGGGCCAGGCGCTCGGAGAAGGTGGGGAGGAAGGCCGAAGCCAGGGCGCCGCCCGCCACCAGGGTGAAGAGGAGGTCGGGCAGGCGGAAGGCGGCCAGATAGGCGTCCAACTCGGCCCCGGCCCCGAACCTGGCCCCGATCACGATCTCGCGCAGCAGGCCCAGGGCGCGGCTGGCGATGAAAAGGACCATGACCAGGCTGGCGGCGCGGGCGATACGGGCGAGGGGGGAACGACTGAAGTCGTTACTACGAGGCATGAATGGGATCGGCGATGCGGGCGAGGGGGGAACGACTGAAGTCGTTACTACGAGGCATGAATGGGATCGATGAGCCAGAAAGGCGTTGGTGTCGAAGGCAGGCCGGCGTCCATGGCGGCATTGTAGCGGATATGTGGCCCTGCGGCCATTCAGGTGCGTCGCACCTCCAGTGCCTTGCCTCCCCGCCGCGCTTGGGCTACAATCAGGCTGACCGGCGCCCAATCGCCCGGTCTTTCTTGAACGAGAGGCGTCGCTATGAAAGCCCAAACGCACGAACCAACACAATTACCGCAACACCTGCCGCACACCTGGGAGGCCCGTCTCCTGGGCGGATTTCTCAACGAAAGCGAGTGGGAGATGCTGCGTGAGATGGTGGATGACGGCGAGGCGAAGACGGTGGAGGAAGCCGCCCGCTTGCTCGATTTCAAGGATCGAGAACTGAATCTGGGGGATACGTTTTACGGTTTTTGACGCCGGCGCGCCTCATACTGCGTCCGCGCTTGAGGCGAGAGTTGCAGATCTTCGGATGAGGGGGAACCACAGCGAGGGCGCGGTCGCGCGAGTCGGTGTGGGCGTCGGCGTTGCGGCCGGCGGCGGTGATGGCGTGACGGTGGGTGATGGCGTGATGGTGGGTGTCGGCGTGACGCTTGGCGTCAGTGTCGGTGTTGGACTGTAGGCTGAAGGGTCGCGCAGGGTCATCAGACCGCTATAGCCGGCCGCGACATGAATGGCGTCGCCACGAGCAGAAAGCCCCTCGATCGGGACAGGCAGGGTGTACAGCCCCGTCTGGAAGGGGTGTCGTGGGTCGGATACGTCGATGCTGAGAACGCGGCTGCCGGCTGCCACATAGGCGCGGTTGCCTTCGACATAGAGATCTTTGACCTGATCGGTCGTCGATAGGGCAACCTGGCCAAGCAGAGCCGGATGGGCGGGGTCGGCCATGTCAACGATCTGCAACTGGGGGCCGCTCGCCAGCACATAGGCCACGCGCCCGGCCACATACAGCCGCAGGAGAGTGGCGCCAAGATCGATGCTGCCGAGCACGCCGGCAGGATGGCTGAGATCGACGATGGAGAAGCGGCTGCCATGTATGATCGAAGCGAACGACTCATCTACAGCCACGTCGCTCATCTCCAGATCGAACCTGCCCAGCGATTGCACATTCGCCAGATCGCGAGCATCGATGATCTGCCAACCTGCCAGCTGATAGTCGAGGTAGATATGGGCAAATACATAACCACCGGAGACACGAATCCACGGCGCCCTTTCGTCATAGTCGTACCAGTCCCAGACGCCCCAACGCCCAGGTGCAGACGGATCCACGGCATCGACGTAGTCAGCGACGCGCACACCAGAGTCATCTTCGACGGTCACGCGCAAGTAAAGACGGTCGCCATCAAGAAAGAGGTGAGGGTCGGCGATGTTCGGCCAGAACTCACTTTGGAACGAATTGAGTAGAGATGGATGCAGGGGATCGCTCACCGCCAGGGCTTGCACACCATATGCTGTCTGCACATGAAGCGTCTCGCCGCTGCTCAGCGTGTCCTGAGCGAAGGCATGGTGGAAATCAGTGATCAGGGCCATGTCCTGAGTCAGGTCGAAGACATGCCACTCGTTGATTCCTGTGAGGCGGTTCCATCGCCGCAGATAAAGGCGATCGGCGCTGGCCAGCAGGTTGTCACCGCTTCTATTGAGTCCGCGCTCCGCCACCAGGATGGGTAGGCGGGGATTCGACATGTCGTAGGCCAGGATACTGCCCTCGCCATAGTAATAGGCCTGACTGATGTAGAGAGAACGGCCGCTGGTGGCAAAACCCTGAATGTAACCACCTCGCGGCGCCCAGAACTCCCCTGCTCCCTGCGGATGGGCAGGGTCGGTGACATCGACCAGGTGTAGCATGTTGCAGCTGACCTTGATGCCGCAGTAAGGACTTGCCAGCAAGTAGATGACGCCATCGGCGTAAGCGCCGATTCGATACAGATACTTTTGCGGTATGGAATAGGCGCCCACCAGCGATGGTGAAGCCAGATTGGCAATGTCGTAGATCAACAGCCGCCATCCACGCACCTCGTAGCCGTAATGCCCATCCAGATCACCCGGTAGCCTGGCAACAGCGGGAACGGAGGCGAGGAGCGCGGGATGCCAGGGATCAGTCACATCCACCAACCATCGCTGGCTTTCACCCAACACGTACAGCCTGTTGCCATCCAGGTGGAGCCGGCCCTTGAGCGAGGGCAGGTGCGCGGCCACGTTTGGACGGGCGGGGTCAGAAATGTCTACGATGATCAGGCCATCGGCCATGACCATGAGGGCCGCGCCTGCGGGAAGGATTTGCTGCAAGGAACCCGGCAACAGTGGGGTGCGACCTATCTCGCGGAACGGCGCCGCGCTGGTGTCCACAATCGCCACTTGCGGGCCAATCGCCAGGTAGGCATAGTCGTCTTGCACAGCGCGGACATCGTTCAGCCCTGGGCCAAAGGGACTGCCGCCCCATTGGCTGACAAATTCCAGGGTCTGGTTGGGCGGGGTGGCGGTGGGGACGGGCGTGGCCGTCGGGGTGGGGGTGGCGGTGGGGGTCAGGGTGGGGGTAGGCGTGGCAGGCTGATGGCAGGGCGCCGCCTGGGCGGGTGCGTAGGCAGGGTGGTTGGTCAGATAAAGAGCGTCCAGCCGGGCGTTTGGCTCGCGGGAGCGAAAACGCAGGGTGTGCGTCCCAGCGGTCAAACCCACGGGCAGGGCGCGCCCCTGGTCGGGATGCACCAGGTCCCAGCCCCAGATCCATTGCCCGTCGAACTGCGGGATCTCGTAGTGATACTCTGGCCCTCCATCGACCGAGACCCAGAAGGAGTTCTGATTCCAGGCCAGGCCCATGACCCGCGCCCAAACAACATAATTGCCGGCACTGGGTGTATCGAACGTGAACGCCGCCGTTCCCTGCGAATAAGCCACAGTCGAGGCAACATAGCCGCCGCCGCAGGCGCCAGCGTCGTTGACAGGCGCCATAGGCGGCGTCAAAGTCGTCGATTCCGCCTCCCGCCACCAGGCGCCAATGACCGCTGGAACGTAGCGAACGAGAGTCAGCCCGTGGGCGCCATGCGCAAGATAGATATCGGGACCTGCTGCTATCGCCCTGTTCAACTCCAGGCCCGTGTAGCGCCCGACGGTGCGCGGTTGTTCGGGGTCGCTGATATCGACGGCGTCAACCTGGCCGTAGCCGGCGACGAGAGCCAGGTTCCCGGCGATGTCCAGACGCCAACCTTGTCCACGGCCGAAACCGACTTGGAAGGGGGCTGCCGGCGTCGATACGTCGATAATCTCGAAACCCTCATCGCTGAGGAGATAGACATAGCGGTCGCTGGCCGCCACATCCCGAATCCAATAATCGGCCTGGCTGCCGTAAGTCGCCACCACCGTGGGTCGGGTAGGGTCAGTGACATCGACGACCAGCAGGCCCCGGCTACCTACATAGGCGAAAACACCATTCGCAGTGGCAACGATATCAACAGACGTCATGCCGATATCCATGAGGACGCCGATCTCGCGCGGATGGCTGGGATCGGCGATGTCCAGGATATGCAATTTGTAGTCGCCAACAACGTAGGCAAGCTGGTTCGAGATAACCACATCCCGCACCAACGGCATGGTGTAATCGCCAATCGCGTTCATTGCCGCGGGATTGTGCACATCTACGACGACCAGCCCCTCGTCGGTGCCCACATAGGCATAGGCGCCGCTGATCCTGACCAAACTGGGGTTCTCGGTGAGGGGCAGGCGGCCGACGATGACAGGCGAGGCAGGGTTGCTGATGTCGAGGCTGTACAGACCAGAGCTGGCATCGGCGACATAGGTGTAGCGCCCGCTATTGGCGAGGTCGCGCACGGCCCCCAGGCGTACGAAACCCTCCAACATCTGGGGTGAGCCGGGTTGGGCGACCATAAAGACGCGCAGGCCGCCCCCGCCGCTGGCGATATAGGCGAAATCACCGGCCAGGGCCAGGCGATGGCCATCGCCCCCGGACGTCCAATGGGCTGCAAGCTGATCGGGATGGAGCGGATCGGAAATATCGAAGACGAACAACGCAGCATTGGCGTTGATCACAAAGGCATAATGATCGCGGACGAACACATCCCGCGGATTCTCGACCTCAATCCAACCGGCTTGTTTGGGCGCGGAGGGATCGGCAACATCGACCAGGGTCAGCCCGAAAGAAGTGAACAGATAGGCATAGCGTCCGGCAACGAAGACGCCGAACCCGTCCCACTCTTCGAATTCGCCGATACGGTGGGGGTGGGCCGATTGGCTGACATCGAACACCCCCAAACGGCCGCAGCCCACAAGATAAGCATAGCTGCCAACGACATGTAAGTCCTCGGCGCAAGCATCGATCCCGCCGATCACCACCGGCTCGGCGGGCAGGCTCACATCCAGGATCAATTGCGGCCTTTCGTTTCCCCTGGCGACGTACAGGGTCGATCCCACGCGTTGAAGCGCCCTTCCAAATGCTCCCAGATCCAGCGTCCCGACGCGCACGGGTGCAGCCGGGTCTGTCACATCCACCACCTGCAGGTTATTTCCTTCGAGGGCATAGGCAACCTCTCCGTTTACGGCCACGTGCCTGATCTCCTCGGCAAATGGTTCCGACTGGCCAATAAGGGTGGGGTTGCCCGGGTTGGCCAGCCCCAACACGGCCAGGCGCCGTCCCAGGCCGATGACGGCGCGGCCAGCGGTGACATCCACCCCGTAGACGGCGCCTCCGATCTGCCCGGTTACTTCCAGTTTTGTAGGCGATGGTTCTGCGCCGAAACTACTCTGGCTGCAGATAGCCCAGCCGACCATCACCAGCAGGACGATGAACGCGCAAACGATACGGTTCTTCATGGCAGACACTCCTGTGAATTGCTTTACAATCTAGCAGAGTGTAATGAAAATAGCATGTAGAACGAAAGCGCCGAACATGTAATTTTCTTCACTTATGCAACCAGCGCCTCTTTGTGGCTCGCTGCCCCCTGCGCTACAATCCGCTGCATGATCAGTAGTCTCTATCTTCTCCCCGCCACCCTCGACCAGGCCCTGACCACCCTGGCCGAACAGACCGCCCTCGGCCCCACCCGCCTCATCGCCGGCGGGACCGATGTCCTGGTCGAGATCGAGCACGGCGCCCCGGCCCCGCGCGCCCTCATCGACCTCTCGCGGCTGCCCGGTCTCGACCAGATCACCCTTGACGCTGGCCGCATCCACATCGGCCCGTTGGTGACGCACAACCTGGCCGTCGCCAGTCCCCTGCTGCGGCAGCACGCCTGGCCGCTGGCCCGCGCCTGTTGGGAAGTGGGCGCGCCGCAGATCCGCAACCGCGGCACCCTCGCCGGCAACCTGGCCACCGCCTCGCCCGCCAACGACACCATCCCCGTCCTTTGGGCGCTGGATGCCAGCCTCACCCTGGCCTCGGCTGGCGGCTCGCGCACCCTCGCCTTCCCCGATTTCTTCCGCGGCGTGCGCAAGACGGCGCTCCGGCCGGACGAGATCATCACCGACATCAGCTTCCCCCTGCCACCAGCCACCAGCCGGGGGACGTTCATCAAGGCGGGATTGCGGCCAGCGCAAGCGATCAGCCTGGTCAACATCGCCGTCCTGCTCGATTTCGACGGCGACATCGTAGCCTCGGCCCGGATCGCCTTCGGCTCGGTAGCTCCCACCATCGTGCGCGCCCCCGCCGCCGAAGCCGCCCTCACCGGCCATCCCCTCGCGCCCGACCGCATCGCCGCCGCCGCCCATCTGATCCAGGAGGCGATCACGCCCATCGATGACCTGCGCGCCTCCGCCGCCTACCGCCGCCATCTGGCCGGGGTCATCACCCGCCGGGCGCTGGAACAACTGGCCGCCGGGACAGAGCGCCAAGGTTGGATCGACAACCCCATCATGCTCTGGGGCCACACCAACGGCCACTTCGCCCCGCTCTCCGCTCTCCAATCCTTCGGCTCCGCTCAGGACAAGCCTCCACTCTCCAATCCCCAATCCCCAATCCTTCGGCTCCGCTCAGGACAAGCCTCCACCATCCACCTCTCCCTCAACGGCCAACCCGCCACCCTCCCCGCCGCCGCCCACCTGACCCTGCTCGATGCCTTGCGGGAGGTCGCGCATCTCTCCGGCACCAAAGAAGGCTGCGCCGAGGGCGAGTGCGGCGCCT
Source organism: Caldilineales bacterium (assembly GCA_019695115.1). Lineage (GTDB taxonomy): Bacteria > Chloroflexota > Anaerolineae > J102 > J102 > SSF26. The sequence goes on from JAIBAP010000039.1 coordinate 52,545, forward strand.
GCACAGTCTGGTTGGATGGCATCGCCGTCATGGCCTGCCTGATCCCGGCGGCGCGGGCGCACGGCTGCGAAGTCGTCACCATCGAAGGCTTGACCCCTCGTAGGGGCGAGGTCCCCTCGCCCCCCTCGCCCCCCTCGCCCTCCTCGCCCTCGTCGCCCTCCTCGCCCTCCTCACTCCATCCTGTGCAACAAGCCTTCATCGCCAGTGGCGGCGTGCAGTGCGGCTATTGCACTCCCGGCCTGATCATGTCCGCCGCCAACCTGCTGGCCGAGCGCCCCCACCCCACCCGCGCCCAGGCCGCCGAAGCCATCGCCGGCAACCTCTGCCGTTGCACGGGTTACGCAAAGGTGTTGGAGGCGGTGGTGGCGGCGGGGGAACGGCGAGACTGATCGAATCCTCACTGAGGCAATGAACCCTGCTACCGCCAATGCATCTCCGCCCATGATCGAGACAGTCCAACGCTTGCTCGCCAGCGTCAACTTTGCCACCCGCGCGGCCAGCAACGAGGCTCAGCTTCGCCATGAGGTCGAGAAGGCGTTGGAATCGGCGTGCCGTTCGCTGGCTGTTCCCTGGACGCCCTTTCAACTGGAGCGAGCCGTGAGAGAAGGCGCCGGCAAGCAGAGGTTTATCGACGTCGCTCACGGCGCGGTCATTATCGAATATGAACCCCCGCGCAGCTTTGGCGGCAAAGCGGGCGGGCGCCTGAGCCATGCCAGGGCGCAGGTGCAAGACTACGCCTTGTTGCTGGCGCAGGAAGAAGGCCGCGACCTGGCCGAATACGTCATGGTCGCCTGGGACGGTGCGCACATCAACTTTGGCCGCATGGACGGCCTCATGCCGGTTTGGGAGCCACTGCGGGCATTCGATGCCACGGCCGGGGAGCGGTTGTTGCTGGAACTCCAGAAGAACGGCATCCCCCTGGTGCATCCGCGCCTGATCGCCGAACTGGTGGGGCCTGACTCGGAATTCGGCGCCGCCCTGATCCCGCGCTTCTTCGGCGCCATCCGGCAGGCCGAGGCGGCCGCTTCGAAGACGAGGCTGCTGTTCACGGAATGGTCACGCTTGTTCGGGCAGGTCGTGGGGGTCCAGTCCGAGGCGCTGAAGACCCTCCTGGCGCGGCAAGGAAGCGCACACGGACGGGATTATCGATCCCATCCCTCCGCCTACCTGTTTGCACTCAACACCTACATTGCGCTGCTGGCGAAGATCGTGACCGCTTGCGCCCTGCCCAACGCCAACCAGAACATCCTCGATGCCTCAGTTTCGATTCATGACCGGATGACGGCGCTGGAATCGGGTGAGGTCTTCGAGCAAGCCGGCATTGTCAATATGTTGTCAGGGGATTTTTTCTCCTGGTATTCGGACGATGCCGACTGGCCATCCTTCCAGGCGGGCGTGAGCGGGCTGGTGAACAGGCTCGCGGGCATCAGCTTCGATGTCACCCGCAAGTCGGCTGATTCCACCCGCGACCTGTTCAAGGGTATCTACCAGACTTTTGTACCCTCGGCGCTGCGACACGCCCTGGGGGAATTCTACACGCCTGATTGGCTGGCTGAACACGCCTTGACCACACTCGCCTGGCGTGAAGAAGATGACCTCCTCGACCCCACTTGCGGATCGGGCACGTTCTTGATCGAAGCCCTGCGACGGCGGCTAAGGAACGGCTCACCACGATCCGCAAGCGAACTCATTCAGGGACTCTATGGCATCGATCTCAACCCCCTGGCCGTGCTGACGGCGAAAGTCTCGCTGGCTGTGTTTCTGGCGCCTTATCTCAAGCCGGCAGAAGCGATGCGATTGCCCATTTTCTTGGCGGATGCCATCAATTCGGCGACAAGAACACCTGATGCCTGTTACGAGCATGTCCTGCAGACCGAACTAGGCAGCAAGCGATTTCGAATTCCCGCCCGATTGGTGCGAGATAAGGATTTCTTCCGCCTGTTTGCCCGCATCCGCTTTCTGATCGATGCTGGTTTTGCAGCTGACAGAATCATCGACGCCATCGCCGGCGAGTTTTGGGGGATGAATCTAAACGTCGACGAGCTGGCCAGACTGCATGAGTTGGTCGGCGCTCTGTCTGAGCTGCACCATCTTGGCTGGAACGGCATTTGGTGCTCGATTCTTGCCGATCGTTTTGCCGCCGGCGCCATTCCGCCGCTAGGCTTTATCGCTGGCAATCCACCGTGGGTCAAATGGAGCCATCTGCCGCCCGACTACGCTGCCTTGATCAAACCGCATTGCCTGGCCTTGGGTGTATTCAGTTCGGATCGATGGGTAGGCGGCATCGAATCCGATCTTTCGACGGTTATCACCTACGAGGTCATCGACAAATATCTCAAACCAGCGGGCAAGTTAGGCTTTTTCATCACCGGCACGGTTTTTACGAACGAGTCGAGTGAAGGTTTTCGCCAGTTTTCGTTGTATGATGGCAAATTGACCTGTGAAGTGTTGCTGGTGGAGGACTTTACGGCCATCGCCCCCTTCGATGGCGTCACCAACCGGCCGGCGTTCCTGGTCGTCCGCCGCAATGGACATACGAAATTCCCGGTTTCTTATCGTCGCTGGTCGGCGAGGGGATCAAAGGGTGAGACGCTTCGTTACTTCCACAGCGCCCAAGCATTCCAGCAACTGGCGACCCCGACCGATCTCTTGGCGACCCCGGTCCCCGGCGGCGGCGCCCGCCCCTGGCTCATCGGCACTGCCGCCCAACACGATGTCTTTGTGCGGGTTTTTTCCTCCTCGGCTCAGCACTACGCAGCGCGAAAAGGTGTGACAACGGATCGGAATGGGATTTTTTGGCTGCACGTCGTGAAGGCGGCGGGACCGGGGCTGGTCATCATCGCCAATGCCGCCGGAATCGGCCGCACCAAAGGCATTGCCGCCAAACAAAGCGTGGTCGAAGCAAGTCACATCTTTCCATTGCTGCGTGGGCGCGGCGTCAGGCCGTTCCGCGCTTCGCCTGACCCTGACCTCTACATCCTTGTTCCTCAACGCGGTATGCACGGCGATTCTGACCTGGCCCTGCACTCACCTCAGACCTTTCGCTTCTTGCAGGGTTTTCGGGCCATCCTTGAGGAGCGTTCGAGTTACAAACGCTTCCAGAAAAAACAGGGGCGGCCGTTCTACTCTTTGTGGAGCACTGGCCCTTATACGTTTTCGCCCTACAAGGTGCTCTGGCGCGAGATGGGGGGAGGCGCTTTCGCCGCCGCCTACATCGGGTCGATCGATGACCCTTTGCTCGGCCCAAAACTTGTCATTCCCGATCACAAGCTCTACTTCATCTCGGTCGACACTGAAACGGAAGCCGCCTATCTGACCGGTTTCCTCAATGCCGAGACCATTGCCGGCGCGGTCACCGCCTACGCAGCCCAACTCAGCCTCGGCGTCAGCGTGGCTGAGTATCTTCACATCCCCAAATTCGACCCCAATCATCCCGACCACATCGATCTATCCACCCTCGCTCAGGCCATCACCCAACGCGAAGACGCCACTCCCTCTGAGGTCGAGCGCCAAAGGCTCGACCATCTGGCCCAGAAAATCATTACCATCGGATGATCACTCTGCCGGTTTGGACGCAAGGATGTCTTTCTACCCTCGCATCTTCGCAATAACCAATCTCCAATAACTTTAGTTTCCGGTAACTCGGTGACGAGTTGAAGCGCCGCGATTTCGGTATTGCGGTTCTGAACCTTACAAAAGCGATAGAAAAGGATGAGGAATGAGGTCAGGGAT